>JBKDHA010000205.1:0-29954 GCA_046335555.1 Bacteroidota bacterium | reverse complement strand
CAAACATTTCCTTCATCCGATCAAAGAACGATTTCTCTTTCTTTCCGGCTTTGGGTTGGAAGTTGGGCGATTCGCCAAGCTTTTCGAGAATCTTTTTTTCTTCCGATGTAAGATTGGTGGGTGTCCACACAAACAGCGTTACACGAAGATCGCCGCGGGTGTAACCGTTTAAGTCTGGCAGACCTTTTCCTTTGAGGCGAATGACTTTGCCGGAAGGTGTTCCCGCATCAATTTTTACGCGGGCTTTTCCTTCGAGTGTGGGAATTTCTATAGTTGCGCCGAGGGCTGCATCGGCAATGCTTACGTAGTGTTCGTAGTAGAGGTGATTGCCGTCGCGGTTGAAGTGCGGGTGTTCGGCTTCTTCAATAACAATGATGAGATCGCCGGGAACGCCGCCGCGGGGGCCTGCATTGCCTTTGCCGTTCATGCTGAGCTGTATGCCGTCGTGCACACCGGCCGGAATGCGAACTGAAATTACTTCTTCGCCGCGCATTACGCCGTCGCCGTGACACTGGCGGCATTTATCGGTAATGGTTTGGCCTTCGCCGTTGCAGGTGGGGCAGGTGGTTGCGGTTTGCATTTGCCCGAGCATGGTGTTCATGATTCGGGTTACCTGTCCGCTGCCGCGGCAAGTGCCGCAGGTGTTGAATCCGGAACTGCTGGCGGCTCCGGTGCCGTTGCATTTGTCGCAACTGATAAACTTGGCGACTTTGAGTTTTTTCTCGGCGCCGGTGGCAATTTCTTCGAGTGTGAGTTTCACTTTCACGCGAAGGTTGGAGCCTTTGTTCACGCGTCGTCCGCCACGTCCGCCGCCGCCAAAACCACCACCGCCAAAACCGCTGCCGAAAATATCGCCAAACTGGCTGAAGATGTCATCCATGGAGAAACCGCCTCCTGCACCGCCGCTGGCGGCACTGCTGCCTACACCGGCATGTCCGAACTGATCGTACCGCTGGCGTTTTTGCTGATCGCTGAGTACCTCATAGGCTTCGGCGGCTTCTTTAAATTTTTCCTCGGCGGCTTTATCACCTTCGTTTTTATCGGGGTGATATTTAATAGCCAGCTTGCGGTATGCTTTTTTAATTTCATCCGCATCGGCTTTCCGGCCTACGCCAAGTACATCGTAATAATCGCGTTTCGACATGGAAACTTATTGTTATCGGTAGGCTTAGCTGCCTACTACCACTTTTGCATATCTGATTACTTTACCGCCCAGGAGGTAGCCTTTTTCCACTTCATCCACCACTTTGCCCTTGAGATCGGGAGTTGGCGACGGAATTTCGGTGATGGCTTCATGAAAATCAGCATCAAAAGGCTGGCCGCCGGCATTCATGGCTTCAAGTCCTTGCTGGGTAAGCACATTGTGGAACTTCCCGGCAATGAGTTGTATGCCTTCGTTTACGGCCGCTACATCAGTTGATGTGGCGTTGTTGCGAATGGCGCGGTCGAAATCATCGAGAACGGGAAGGAGTTTTTTGATGACTTCTTCGGCTGCTGTTTTGCGCAGTTCGAGATTTTCTTTTACTGTGCGACGGCGGTAATTATCAAACTCAGAATAGAGACGCAGATACTTGTCGTTGAGCATCGCAACCTGCTGTTCGAGTTCCGTAACACGGTTTGCGGGTTCTTCTGTGCCGGTATTTTCGGCTGCAGTTTCATTTACCTGTTGTTCGGCAGCAGGAATTTCCTGCTCTGTTTCTTTCGGATCGAGATTTTCACTCATGGCATTTACTGTAAAGTCGGTATAAGACCGGAAAACTAGTTACTTCGGCTTCGCCGGGGCAAAAAACAAGCCATGCGGGTAAATCCCGCCAAACTGGCAGTTTTTCAGAAAATGAAAGCTGATTTTGTCAGTATGGCTGCTGCTTACTTGCCTTTACGGGCAGATGCGCGGCGTTTGAGAGCGCCGTTAACCTTGGCGCGGTCGCTCTCCAACTGTGTGCGGATGGCTGCCGAAAGTGCCGAACCGCGAAGATTTTTAGCCAGAATTACGCCGTTGCCATCAACCAGAACATTGGTTGGAATGGAACGAACACCGTAGCGCTGCGCAGCAGCATTGCTCCAGTAGCCGAGATCGCTAACATGGTAGGGCCAAACCAAACCATCTTTTTCGATGGCTTTTATCCAACCGTCTTTGCTCTTGTCGAGCGAAACGCCATAAACGGTAAAGCCTTCCTGTGCGCCTGTGAAAACTGAGTCTTTGAAGGTGTTGTAGGTTTGAACCACGTTCGGATTTTCCATCCGGCAGGGGCCGCACCAGGATGCCCAGAAGTCGATGAGCACGAGTTTTCCGCGCAGCGAATTGAGGGGAATGATAGAGTCTTTCGGATTTTTCTGCTCGATGTTGGGGGCAATATTCCCAACATTCAGTCCTTCAACGGCTGTAGCCGGAGGCGTATAATCAGGCATCGGCAAAACGGCTGCCGATGTTTTTGATGTGTTTTCACGGGGCTTGCAGGCCGAAACGGCAGCTGTGATTCCGCCCAGAAAAAGTGCGGCTATTGCGAAACGGGAAACTGTGTTCAGATACATGATGCGTTTACGGATAAAAGATTACTGCAAGTTAAGCAAGTTCCGGCTACATTGAAATACCGTCGCGGCGAACGATTTCGGCACCGAGTTTCCGCAGGCGGTCGTCGATGTTCTGGTAGCCGCGGTCGATCTGTTCAATGTTGTGGATAACGCTCTTGCCTTTTGCCGAAAGTGCCGCAATCAGCAGCGATACACCGGCGCGAATATCGGGCGAGGTCATGGTTACGCCGCGCAACTGATGCTCACGGTTGAGGCCGATAACTGTGGCGCGGTGCGGATCGCAGAGAATAATCTGTGCGCCCATGTCGATGAGTTTATCGACAAAAAACAGGCGGCTTTCAAACATTTTCTGATGCACAAGTACGCTGCCTTTGGCTTGTGTGGCAGTTACAAGTACAATGCTCAGCAGGTCGGGTGTGAAACCGGGCCAGGGTGCATCGGCAATGGTTAGAATTGAGCCGTCGATGAAGGTGTCGATTTCGTAGCGCTCCTGCGCAGGAATGTAAAGATCCTGTCCGCGGCGTTCCATTTTTATGCCGAGGCGGCCGAACACATCGGGAATCACACCAAGTTCATCGAATGCAACGTCTTTGATGGTGATTTCGGATTGTGTCATGGCTGCGAGGCCAATGAAACTGCCCACTTCAATCATATCGGGCAGCATGCGGTGTGTGGTTCCGCCGAGTTTTTCAACGCCTTCGATGGTGAGCAGGTTGGAACCGATGCCGGAAATTTTGGCACCCATGCGGTTCAGCATTTTGCAAAGCTGTTGCAGGTAGGGTTCGCAGGCGGCGTTGTAAATGGTGGTAATTCCTTCGGCAAGCGATGCGGCCATTACAATGTTAGCCGTGCCGGTTACCGATGCTTCATCGAGCAGCATGTATGCGCCTTTGAGGCGTTCGGACTCTACTCTGAAAAATTCGTTTGCGGCATCGTACTCAAATTTAGCACCGAGTTTTTCAAAGCCGATAAAGTGAGTATCGAGGCGGCGGCGACCTATTTTATCGCCGCCCGGCTTCGGAATATAGCCGCGTCCGAAACGAGCCAGCAGCGGGCCTACAATCATGATAGAACCGCGAAGTGCTCCGCCTTTCTTCTTGAACTTTTCTGAGTTGATGTAATCAATGTCAACATCATCGGCCTGAAACGTGTAAGTTTCGTGTCCGGTCTTTTCAACCTTAACACCCAAATCACGCAGCAGGTCGATGAGTTTGTTTACATCGATAATGTCGGGGATATTGCTGATGGTGATTTTTTCGGGAGTGAGCAGAACAGCCGAAAGAATTTGCAGGGCTTCATTTTTAGCGCCTTGCGGAATAACTTCACCTGAAAGGCGTTTGCCGCCGGTAATCTCAAACGAACTCATAGGCCGGATCAGTACTTACCTTTTTTCTTTTTGATGTTGTTGTTTTTCTTCTTGTTCACAGCATACTGCGGTTGCTGATTGGCAGGAACCGCATTGCGTGGAAGAATATCGTTGGTATGCAGAAAACGGAAGTCTTCGGCAACTTTAAGCTGGCCTTTGCTCAGCATTTCAAGCTGCTCAACAATCAACTGGTCGTTTACTGAATCACGGTTCCAGTTGAGGTAATGTTTTTTCATCAGCTGAGCGAGCTGACCGGTGAAGATTTCCTTGTTCTTGGGATCTTCTTCAGTCATTGCCTTTCGGATAAGTTCTTCGAGAATTTTACCGTAGTGGCGGAAGCGTATATCACTCTGAGGATAACGAATGCGCTCGGGAGGAGCAGCCAGCACACCTTGCTCAGGCTTCGGGAACGGAGAATCCACATCGAGTTTGTAGCCCGACATAATAAACAGGTGATCCCAGAGCTTGTGTTCGTAATCCTGATATTCTTTCATTTGCGGGTTGAGCAGCGCCATTGCCTTAACAATCGTTCGTGCACAACGGTTGCGCTCGTCACGATCTTCAATAGTAAGGCAAATGTCGATCATGCGTTGTACACTGCGCCCGTATTCAGAAATTACCATCGGCGGCTGGTCGGTATTATAATCCATCCCCGTGGAATTAATTTGAGATTCTTGCATGTATAAAAGATGATATGTAAATCAAAACGGTCAGAGGAAATTGCGTTGACCGTGTCAAAAATAGTGTTTTTGGATGGTTTTTGCCTTAACCGAGTGTTTTTTGGGTGAAAGTTAACTTACTTTTTAGTTACTGGTATGACTTAATTTGCTTGTAAACGCACACTAAATCTTCTATTATTCGTAACTTAGCTCTGTGCCAAATCCGAATACTTTCGCGTTGAGTTTTATCATTGATAAACTAACCAATTCAATAGAGAACTCGATTTCAGGTGAATCATTTCCAACGATTATCAGCCTTGTAAATGCTGATAATAAAAGGAATATAAAAAAATCAGAATGGGTTTTCGATTGGCAAAAAGAGTTCAAGAATAGCGGTAATGAGATTTACATGCTAACTACAAGCAGTAATCCATCCATTATTCAAGGACTAATTTGCCTTACCGATAAAAAAGATCACATTTTTATGCATCTCATTGAGAGTGCTAAATTTAATAAAGGGAGGAAGAAATTATACAGAGGAGTAGCCGGGAATTTGATCGCATTTGCCTGTAAAATGGCTTTTGATAAAAAATATGACGGAGTCGTGTCTTTTATTGCAAAAAACACAGTTGATAGATCATTATAAACAAACTCTCGGAGCAACACAATTTGGCGGTAGCAATCGGATGTATATAGACACTAATGAAGCAAGAATGTTAGTTAGCCAATATTTTCAAGATGGTAAATATTAAAAAAATAGATGATCAGGATATCGTTTTTCTGAACACAAAACCTTCACCAAAAGAAGATGAAGATTTCAGTAACTTCTTGAAATCGCGCAGAAAAAAGGCTGCCACACATTCGAAAACAATAAGTATTGTAAAGAAGCAAGGCAGGAAGAAAAATGTTGCCTGATGCTCAATAATACTTTCACATTTAGTGTGTCTGTTGCAGTTTGTACAGTTGTCAAATAGTTTTACCATTTTTGCAACAGCATTTAACGTTTTCCATGCAAGCCATCAGCTACTACCTTTTACTCCCAATTTTATATTTCATTTCCATACTACCGTTTCCGGTTCTGTATGTGCTGTCAAATGGTATTTATGTTTTGTTGTTTTATGTTTTTGGCTACAGGAAAGAAGTGGTTTATAAGAACATCAGAAACTCATTCCCTGAAAAGTCAGATGCAGAGGTAAAACGCATTCAGAAAAACTTCTATAAATTTCTTGCCGATTTACTTGTAGAGGTATTTAAGTCATTAACTATTACCAATAAGCAACTAGCAAAGCGTTGTTATTATCCTCCCGAAACGAAAGCATTACTCGATAAATTACGCGAACAAAATCAAAACCTTGTTATTGTACTCGGACATTACGGAAATTGGGAGTGGGCAGCTACGGCCTTTGGTATTACACAGAATTACAAATTATGGGGCGTTTATGTTCCGCTGAAAAATAAATATTTCAGTCGGATGGTTGTGCGCATGCGTTCGCGATTCGGTACCGGATTAATTCCAATTCAGGAGCATACCGAATACATACAACGATTGAAACAAACAGAAGGTTTTGCACTTGGATTAATAGCCGATCAAACCCCGAGGCCAGATCGGGCGCATTGGATGACTTTTCTCAATCAGGACACTCCTGTTTATCTAGGTGCCGAGAAATATGCCCAAAAACTAAATTACCCGGTTCTTTATATGTCGATCAAACGGGTTAAGCGCGGGTATTATACGGTTACAGGTGAAATGCTGATTGAGAATCCGGCCGATTATTCTCCGGGCGAGATCACGGAAATCCATACGCGCCGTTTAGAGAAAGACATCAACGAATTTCCTGATATCTGGGCTTGGTCGCACAAGCGCTGGAAGCACAAGCGTCCGGCCGGGATGTAAAAACTATCCCTGCTGCTGCGAAATCGTTTCCCAGAGCGCACCTTCTTTAAGCGCATAAGTAGAAAGCCGCATTTTAGTAAGGTTGAGTTGCTTCAGCACTGTTTCAACAAGCAGTGTGGAAACCACAATCATGTCAACGCGCATGGCGATAAGGCCTTTCATCTGGCAGCGCTCTGCTTTTGTTGAATGCAGCAGGCGACTATGAATAATCTTTACTTCGCTCAGGTCGAATGAATAGTCGGAAACGCCTTCAATATCAGCAGGAGAATGAAATTCCCAGGCCACCATTTCTGCCAGCGAATCAAATGAGCCGGAAGCTCCGATGAGTTCGTGAACCGGAAATTGTTTAGCTGCATCAAAGAGCGGCTGAAGTGCAGAGTTTAAGAAATCGCTGATTGCATTTTGCTCGGCATCGGAAAGCGGATCGGAAGGCGAAAACTGATCGAGCAAACGGGCTGCACCAACTTCAAAGCTGTGTTTCCAGTGAATTCCGTTTACATCAGCAATAATAAACTCGGTGCTGCCGCCGCCAATATCCATAATCAGCGATGGTGCAGTGTGCAGTTGCACGGCTTGTTTTACGCCGGTGTAAATGTATTCGGCTTCGCGGCTGCCGGAAATAATCTCAATAGTAATTCCTGTTTCGGCAGCCACGGCATCTGCAAAAGCTTTTCCGTTTGCTGCATTGCGAACTGCTGATGTTGCAAAAGCAAGTGTACGATCCGTTCCGAGCGATTTAATTACGCCGGCATAGTTGCGTATCGCTTCGAGTCCGCGTGCAAAAGCGGCTTCTGCTATAACACCTTTGTTGATACCGCCTTCGCCTAATTTAACCGGAATCTTTTCATTATAAATAATTGAATAGCGCTGATCCGGCCCCGTTTCTGCAACAACGAGGTTGAAGGTATTTGTACCTAAATCAATTACAGCAACGCGCATAAAACAGGTGCATTATTCCGGCCGGTTCGGCGTTATGTGAAGGTACAACAATACTGCTGTAAACACATCAGCCCCGCCAAAACATCCATCGCGCCAGTTCGCGCCAGCTTGTTTTTTTGCCGTACATTAAAATACCTACACGGTAAATGCGTGAAGCAAGCATGGTGAGCAACAGGAATGATACAACCAGAATAAACATTGAAAGCAGCAGCTCGCCTGTGCTTACACTGTTGTAGGGCAAACGCATCAGCATTACAATGGGTGAGGTAAACGGAATTTGCGAAAGCCATTTCATGGCTATTCCGTTTGGATTGTTTATCAGTAATGAGAATGAGCCTATGGCGATGATGAGCGGAACCGTAAGCGGTATCGAAAACTGCTGTGTGTCTGTTTCTGTATCGCTTGCCGCTCCCAAAGCTGCAAACAGCGATGCGTACATCAAATAGCCAAAGATGAAGTAAAACAGAAAACAGCCAATCATCAGACCCCAGTTTACTGAGCGAACCGTATCGATTGCGGTTTCCACATTTTCATCAACTTTAATCGGAAGGGCATCCATAGTTGCTCCTGAGCCGGGAGTAATAGCTGTGGGATTGAGCTGCGCCTGCGTTACATCAAGCCGCTTGTCGTTTACCTTGCCGATAATCGGGCCGATAATAGCAATGGTGAGTATTGCCCAGACTAAAAACTGCGTGAGTCCGGCCATCATTGTTGCCAGAATTTTACCCATCATCAGTTGAAATGGTTTTACAGAAGAAATAATTACCTCTACAATGCGGGTTGTTTTTTCTTCAAGCACACTGCGCATCACCTGTACACCAAACAGCAGAATATAGAGATAAATCACCATTCCGAATGCAAGACCTACAAAGGCTTTGATCTCACTGTTTGAAATTCTTCCCTTGATTTGGTTGGTCACGTTTACCTGCTGTTTGGCACGTTCCAGTACATCAAAAGACACCGTTGTGTCCTGACTAAGAATTAACTGACGATAAGCGGCGCTGAAAACAGAGGTCAGGTGATTAATGGTTTGCTGTCCGGGTTCGTTTTGAGAAAACAAATTCACCTGCACATTATAGCCCGAAGAAGTATCACATGATCCCATGAAATTTTTCGGGATGTAAAGGATCGATGTTTGAGACGAATCGGCAAACAATGTTTTTGTTTCTTCGAGTTGTTTATCTGTAAATCGCAGATCAAAATGCAGATTCAGTGTATCGCGAAACATCTTTTCGTAATTGAAAATCTGTCCGCACTCAGAAACACCGTCAACCACAACAATAGTGCGCGGATCGCTGGGAATTGTTCCGAGCAGAGCGGGTACAATCATAAGTGCAGCAAATAAAACAGGAGCTACAAAACACATGATGATGAAGGTTTTGTTCTTCACCCGTGTCAGGTATTCGCGAACGATAATGATGCCTATTTTTCCCATAAGGAGTATAGCGGAGCTGTGTTATTCTGTGAAATTGCTTTTGGTTCCGGCGGCATCGGTTGCCTCGCCATTAGTTTCGTTTACTTTTCTGATGAACACATCGTTCATAGTAGGCAGAACTTCGTTGAACCCCGTTATTTCGGCTGTGCTCATTACGGCCTGCAGTAATTGATTGGGAGAAGTGTTGCCTAGTAAACGAACCCTTACTTTTTTCATGTCGTCTTCATCAGTCTGATGAATTAGCTCGGCACCTGTCCACATTGCATTGGTGAAGCCCATCAAATTGCCTTTGAACGAAATATCCCACATATTCATCGCAAACGAGCGGCGAATATCTTTAACACTTCCTTCGAGAATGTTTTTTGATTTGTTGATCAGGGCAATTTTATCGCAGAGTTCTTCAACCGAACCCATGTTGTGGGTCGAAAGGATGATGGTTGCGCCGCGTTCACGCAGCCGCAGCAGTTCATCGCGAATCAGTTGCGCATTAATCGGGTCGAAGCCGCTGAAAGGTTCATCGAGAATAAGCAGTCGCGGCTCATGCAGAACGGTAACAATGAACTGTACTTTCTGCTGCATGCCTTTCGAAAGTTCTTCGACTTTCTTTTTCCACCAGCCTTCTATTCCGAAGCGTTCAAACCATTCGCGGACGCGCTTTTTGGCTTCAGCAGCACTGAGGCCTTTTAACCGTGCGAGGTAAATAGCCTGTTCGCCGACAGCCATTTTTCGGTACAGTCCTCGTTCTTCGGGCAGGTAGCCAATTTGTTTTACATGGTCGGCTTCGAGCAAACGATCTTCAAATAAAACGTGCCCGCTGTCGGGACCGGTTATTTGGTTGATGATGCGGATGAGTGTAGTTTTTCCGGCGCCGTTTGGGCCAAGCAGCCCATAAACACAGCCTTCGGGAACGGTAATGCTTACGTCATCAAGAGCAAGGTGCCCTGAGTAGCGTTTTACAATATTGTTAGCGGTCAGTAAATTGGCCATAGACCGCTAAGGTAAGAAGCGGCGGGTGATTTTCTTTGTATCAAATTGTTAACGGATAATTTCTGATGTATTCGGTGATTTGGATCAAGGCCGCGCCGTTAGCAACAAAAAAAGAACCTTTCCTGAATAGGTATCAGGAAAGGTTCAAGAGATGCTCCCGGCCAGGAGTGTGTGTGGTCGGACCGGGAGCAGAGTGCAGGCAACACCCGGGATAACAAAGAAGTGGTTGTGCATTTTAGTGCACAACCACTTTTAAAGCCAAAATTTATTCTTTAACAAACTGCTGTTTCAGGGTTTTTCCTTCGGTGGTTTGAACAACCACAAAGTAAGTTCCTGTTGCAAGTCCGCTAATATCAGCCTGCCATGAGCGGCTGCTGTTTTGTGAAGCGCGCATTACTTCCTGTCCTGAAGCATTCATGATGCGGACAATAGAAGCATTTGCATCACCAACTACAATGTTGAGTTGTGAGCTGGCCGGAATCGGGAACACTTTCAATGCTTCTGCATTGGCTGATGCTCCGCCATTCGACTGACCGGGTTTGCGGATCGGAGAAATAATAATGCAGTTTTCTACCTTAAAGCAAGTTTTGTCTGAGCAACGGTCAATTATATTGCCGAATGCATCATAAACACAAACGATTACTTCGATGCAAGCTTCAAAACTGCCGGCAGGATAAACGTGCGGCGGAATGGTTGAGCCGCTGTATGTTGGTGAACCGTCGCCGTAGTCAACTGTGTAAGAGCAAACGCTGCCGCCTGTTGCAATTGACATATCGGTGAAGATAATTTCAGACGGGTTGTTACGATTGCAGTTCCAGTCAACACGCGGAATAACACCACACGGAGGCGGAGGACAAGCTTCTACTTCATAGCAGATTTGTTCGCAGCAGGTAGATCCGTCAGAGCCGCGGCTGATAATGGTGAGACAAACTTTGTAGCTGCCGGCTGTTGCATAAGTGTGCAGCGGATTTTGCTGATTAGAGAATGTGCCGTCACCGAAATCCCAGAACCAAGATACTACCGGTGATACACCATTATTAGCGCCTTGGAACTGAATCGGGTTGCAGCCGTCCCATTTGAAATCAGGCTTGGCTTCGCAAGGATAGGTGCAGAGTTGTCCGCAATTCGACTGCCAGTAGAGGCCTGTTACTGCATAGTTGTAACAATCGCCGCCTACCAAGTTTCCAAAAGTTGCAGCTGCTTGACCAGCAGCAACTGTTGTTGGTACGTCAACCCAATCCCACCAATCTTCCTGAGCAGGAATACCCGGAACACCGTTAATTTCGAGTTGTGAGCCAAGACCCTGAAGGTCGCCGATGCCTACAAAAGCACGGGCATTGAAGCCACCGGTTGAACATACCGTAAAACCAGCCATTGTGGTATTCATCGGTACACCCAGCTGAACAATAGCACCATCCCAGATCACGAGATCACCGGTAAATGTTGCTGTCGGATCACTGTAGATAATTACCAGTGTAGCTCCGTCAATATCATCTGGCGGGCCAACAGGGAAACCACTCAGCATATAGTTGCCGTTTGCGGCAAGTCCGTTCGGAACGGTTCCGGTAAGATCTGCACGGTAAGTGTGCGATCCGCCGTAACCCCAGCATTTGTCAATGTCGCTGCCAACTAAAATAGAAGGAACAATTGCCAAGCCACCGGGGCCGTTTTTGGTTACGTTAAACGCAGCACCGGTGCCTGAAGCATCAGACCAAACGAGAACACGTTCAATAATGGCTGTAGCCGGAATGCCTGCAATGGTAAACATAGCGGGCTGCGGAACACCGGCCGGGAAGAAACGCTGACCGAGACGTTGTTTGGCAAATACATAATTCAACCCGCATTTGCTGTCCTGATAAGCAACACTGTGTGAACCGTTGCCATTCAGCGGAATCTGACTGTTAGGTGCAGCCTGAATGGTGTTTGTGTTTTTAGGCGGATACGGCTGAATACCGGCCTGCTGCGTCATGCCGTTCTGTGCGACAAGCGGCATACTACCCAGCAGAAAGAATCCTGCAATAAGTTTAAGTGTAGTTTTCATAGGTTTTGGTATTGGTGAGTTGCAAACCTAAACGAGGTTTGTTAATTATGTTCACTATTGAATAACATCCGTTGAAAACTTTCTAAATATTACACACATATGTGTCTTTACGTATTTGTAAACGATTATTATTGTAAATAAAACCACGGTTATTAACAGATCTTGTTTGTCTGTATTTACATTAAATGGTGCGGCTCTGCATTTTTTATATTTTTTTGGATCACTAAATTGCCATAAAAAAAATATAGAATTAGATATAATTTAAGTTGTTTCAATTGATGGGAATTATTGTAGGAAAAAGGGATAATTAGTTGTTCATATTTTCAGATCAGAATAAGTATTGGTGATTGTCTGAATCAGATATCCGGTTTTTCCGGAATAACCGCAATACGCCCGTTGTTGTTTATCTTTGCAGTCTAAGCCAAACCAAAAACGTGCAACTCCTTTTTCATCTTTTTCTCAAGCATACGCTTCACATTCTTGTTGGTTTTTTCTACCGCTATTCGCGCCGGATCCATGTTACCGGCGAGGAGAATGTGCCGCACGGTGTTCCGCTGTTGCTTTGCTCGAACCACCCCAATGCGTTTATGGATGCCATTATTGTGGGCATGACCGTAAAGCGCCGCTCGTGGTTTCTGGTGCGCAGTGATGTGTTTCGCAAAAAATGGATGGCTGCAGCATTCGAGTTTATTGGTATGCTGCCTATTTACCGTTTGCAGGAAGGTGTTGAGAACCTGGCTAAAAACGATGAAACCTTTGCCCGCTGCACTGCAATGCTGGAACGGAAAAAAGCAATCATCATTTTTTCAGAAGGACTCTGCATTCAGGAACGCCGTCTGCGCAAGCTGAAAAAGGGCACGGCCAGAATTGCATTTACAGCCGAGGATGCCAATAATTTTCAACTTGGCCTTCAGATTGTGCCGGTTGGTATCAACTATTCATCAACACCGTGGAAATTCAGAACCACAGTGCATGTCCGTTTCGGAAAACCATTTGCCGCAGCCGATTATGCAGAGGTTTACCGTGAGTCGCCCGCTAAAGCCGTAACGCAACTTACCCGTGAACTCGAAACACGGATGGCGCAGGAAATAGTCATCATCGACAATAAAGCCGATGATGAACTGGTAAACGGACTCGAAGAAATGTTTTTGCGCGATTTTGCCCGCGAACTGAAACTCAATCCCGGCAACCAGAAAGAAACACATATTGTTTCTGTAAAGCTGGCACAGGTTGCTAATTCGCTCAGCACCGAAAATCCCGATGCTGCCGAAAAACTTCGTGCAAATGTTAAAGATTATCTTAAACGTGTGCATGAGTTAGGCATACGCGACTGGAATCTTCGTCCGTCGTCAATCGAAAAAATGGGCAGCAAAGATGTACTTGCTGACGCAGTATTTTTCACACTTGGGTTTCCGGTTTGGGTGTTTGGTGTTATCACCAATTACATTCCATATAAAGTGCCGTATCTCATCACACAAAAAATAGTTCGCAATATCGAATGGCATGCATCACTCAATGCAACTATTGGTGCGTTTATGTGGCTTATTTGCTGGGGACTTGAAAGCCTTGCTGTTGCGCTGCTTTTTCGGAACTGGTGGGTATTGGCTGCATTTATGATTGCAATGCCGGTAAGCGGAATGTTTGCGCAGTATTATTATGTAAGGATTCGCCGCTCAAACGGCAAAGGTGCTTTGCTGAAAGCGATGCGCAGCGATAAAGCGGAAGTTGCTGCTTTGGTTGAGTTGAGGAATGAGATTGAGGCCCTTGTCAGCCTTCGACTCCGCTCAGTCTGACAAGGGCGAATCAACCTTATGCTCCGCTCAGTCTGACAAGGGCGATCATCCTTATGCTCTGCTCAGTCTGACAAGGGCGATCAGCCTTATGCTCTGCTCAGTCTGACAAGGGCGATCAGCCTTATGCTCTGCTCAGTCTGACAAGGGCGAATCAACCTTATGCTCTGCTCAGTCTGACAATAGTTAACCGGAAAGGAGAAATCAAAGGCTTGTAGTATTCAAGCTTGTTGTACGGTTGATCTTGTTTCAAAGTTGATCTTCTGGAAACGATAAGAAGCAGAATGTTTTGTCAGATCGAGCGGAGCCGAGATCTGGCGAAATGTATATTAATGTACTGTTTTTCAGTTGTTTATGCGAAATGTGGTGTTGTGGCGTTACTTTCCGATAGGGAAGGGTATATGCATTCAGAAACAGTAAGAAATCTGTTTCGGCATAAACCATCGCACTATGAAAACTTGCACCACTGTTTTACCTGAAAACCGCAGTTTAGCTGCTTTTTATCTCGTCATTGTTTTTATGCTCGTCAGCCTTTCGTTGAGCTCACAGGTTTTGATGCCGGATAATTTTTATGTGCGTGAAAATGTGCGTACAAAGCGGCCTGTGCCTTATGTGCATGAACGTGAAGCTGATATTATGTGGTCGAAACGGGTTTGGCGCACCATTGATTTACGCGAGAAATTCAATCACCCGCTTTATTATCCCGAAACACAGATTAACAACCGCCGCAGTTTGTTTGATGTTGTTAAGAGAGCCTTATTTGATCGCTCCATTACCGCATTCGATAATCCGGTTACAGATGATGA
Source organism: Bacteroidota bacterium (assembly GCA_046335555.1). GTDB lineage: Bacteria > Bacteroidota > Bacteroidia > Palsa-965 > Palsa-965. Next base: position 15,505 of record JBKDHA010000205.1, on the reverse strand, counting down.
ATTTACCACGCGAATGAATATCACTCAGCTGAATGAATTGTTTAATGGTGGCGATTCAGTAAGTCAGGAAGATCCGCTTAATCCCGGAACATACATTACTGTTTGGGTTCCCAATCCGCTTGAATCACGCATGATTAAAGCCTGGTGGGTGAAAGAAGATTGGTTTTGGGATAAACAGCGTTCGGTAATGGATGTGCGGATTATTGCCATCTGTCCGCTGCAGGAAAAACTTGCTCCGGCTTCGGAAAACGGCGGATCTGGCGAAGTAATTGGTTACAAACCCTTGTTCTGGCTGCATTTTGAAGAGCTCCGTCCGATTTTGGCTCGCGAAGAATGTTACAATACCCGCAACGATGCACAGCGTTTGAGTTATGATGATGTATTTATGAAGCGCATGTTCAGCAGCTACATTCACAAAGAATCGAATGTGTTTGACCGCGGTGTGCTTTCATATTCAACCGGTCTTGAGGCGATGTTTGAATCAGATCGTATTAAGAATGACATTTTTGTAACCGAGCACGACTACTGGCATTTTTAAATAAAACCCCGCTGCCGGATGATACCTGCATAATCATCCGGCAGTTTTTACGTTTTATAATTCTTCAAACCTCCCGCTTATGAAAAATGCTGCCTGTATCACCGGAATTGTTTTGCTTTTTTCTGTTGCAGATGCAACTGCACAAACATCGGTTGCCGATGATGCACCTCAGGTGAAGGGGCGAAAAGCAGTAAGTTGTTATCCGGTTTCGCAAAAAGATATGATGTGGTCGAAGCGGGTTTGGCGCACCATTGATATGCGGGAGAAATTCAACCATCCGCTCTACTATCCTGAAGTTCCGGCACAGGGCAGAACCAGCTTGTTTGACGCAATAAAATCGGGCATGCTGAGCGGAGAAATAAATGGTTATGATGTTGCCGATAATGGTGTGCCGTTTTCGGTGCAAATGAGTAAGATGCAAATCGACAGGATGTTTAAATCGCAAACTCCGGTATCGGTTCGCGGCAACGAAGAACTGAGTTTGTACAACCAGCAATATTCCGAAACTCCGATTCTTTCATCCGAAATAACTGCATGGTGGATTATGGAAGATTGGTTTTTTGATCGTGCCCGCAGCGTTATGGATGTGCGTATTGTGGGTATGTGTCCGCTGCGTGAGCATAAAGACCGAACCGGAAATGTGATTGGTTACAAACCTATGTTTTGGCTGCATTTTGCACAGCTTCGTCCGGTGCTTGCACGTTTTACCTGCTACAATGTAAAAAACGATGCATCAGTTTTAAGTTACGATGATGTATTTCAGAAGCGCATGTTCAGCAGCTACATTCACAAAGAATCGAATATGTATGAATCGGGAATGCCGGTTATCGAACTTCCCGGCCTCGAAGCGCAATACGAGTCGGACCGCATCCGGTCTGAACTCGCAACGATGGAGCACGATTTCTGGAATTACTGAAAAGAGATCGTGTCTTTTGCGGCGGCCGGAGCCTGTTTCTTTTTGTAAGGAAACAGGCCCGGTTGTTTTTAGCACATACTAAATCCGGCACGGTTTTCGTTTATTGAATATAACCGCCAGAAAAATCATACCCGATGAAACACTTGTTTACTAGATCAAACAACTTAACCATTCTGTTTGACTGTTTGTGGTATGAAGATCAATCGTTCAGGCATTCGCATTGTGCGAACAATTTCGTTGCAGGAGAAATGGCGGCCGTTCAGGCATGAACTTCAGTTTGCACTGCGCATCATTTTATTTTTTGCCTTATTGTTTTTAGCCTCGCAGCTTTGGGCACAAACTCCGCCGCCTTGCGAAACTGCTCCGCCAACAACAATTATTTCGCCCGGTGCAAGCGGAGCAACTACAATGCGCCGTCCTGCAGTATTGCCTTTTGTGCGCGAAGCTGATGTGATGTGGTCGAAACGTGTTTGGCGCACGCTTGATATGCGCGAGAAAATGAATCATCCGTATTACTATCCCGAAACACCGCACAATGGCTTGATGAGCCTGTTTGATTTAGTGCGCAGCGGTGTGCTTGGCGGTTGTGTTACGGCGTTTGATAACCCTGCGTTTGATGATGAATTTCGTGTAAAAATGAGCGCTGAAGCTGTTGCTGATTTACTGAACTCTGTAGAAATGTATGAGGTTGAAGATCCCAACAATCCGGGCACTTACCGCATGGATACTGTACGCACCACCATACAAACTTCGGAGATTATGGCCTGGTGGGTAAAAGAAGATTGGTTCTTCGATAAACAGCGTTCGGTAATGGATGTCCGCATTATAGGCTTGTGTCCGTTACAGGCAAAAACAGATCCTCAAACCGGTGAAGTTATGGGCTACAAACCGCTCTTCTGGATTTATTACCCGCAGCTTCGTCCGCTGCTGGTGAAACAGGAAGCGTTTCTCGGACAGAATTTTTTTCCGCGATTAAGTTTCGATGATTTATTGCTCAAACGATTCTTCAGCAGCTATGTTCATAAAGAATCGAATGTGTATGACCGAACCGTAAATTCATACACACAAGGTATCGAAGCGATGTACGAAGCTGAACGAGTAAAAGAAGATATCCGCAATTACGAAAGCGATTTATGGCATTATTAATAAAGTATAACTGCCCGAAAGCGAGGGAAACTACATTTTGGGAACGCGGAACGGCAGTAAAAAGCGCCTTGCAATTTTTGCAGGCGCTTTTTTTTAATGATGAGTGATGAATGAAGCCCTTGTCATACTTCGGCTCCGCTCAGTATGACAAGGGCTGTTTTTGTTTTTATCAGTATGACAAGGGCTGTTTTTGTTTTTATCAGTATGACAAGGGCTGTTTTTGTTTTTATTGAACATGAGCTACAATGCTATTGACAAATCGAGTGTAAACTAGGATGCCATTTTCAGCCCGAGTGAGAACTAGAATGCCATTTTCAGCCCGAGTGAGAACTAGAATGCCATTGTCAGCCCGAGTGAGAACTAGAATGCCATTGTCAAATCGAGCTCCCGCAATAACTGCGGGAGAGATTAGTCGATGGCTCTCTGCAAAAAGCTCAAAAACGGATACATTGCTTTGCAGGCTGCAACAGCATTTTTAGCAAAGTTTTTTGCCATTACTTCTTCATCGCTGAAAGCGTGAGAGACGGTGAAGCTTTTGTATTTGAGCAGGTCGATAGCCGGATTATCCGGCAAATAACCTTTGGGCGGGCGGCTCAGGATATAGCCTTCGCTATTATCGAGGCCGTCATAAAACTTTTTAAATTCTTTTGCTTTGAGCAGTGCGCGAAACTCATCAACATTGTAGTCAAGTTCCTGTCTGATTTTTGCCAGTTGCGGAGCTTCCGGCATCCACATGCCGCCGGCTACAAAGCTTTGGCCTTCGGCTTGAATATGTATGTAGTAGCCGGGAGTTGGAGCCATTCGTCCGCCGGGATTAATGCTTGCTCCCATGTTGTTTTTGTAGGGCGTTTTATTGGCCGAGAAACGAGTATCGCGGTAAATGCGAAACATAGCTTTCTTTGCTTCTAATTCAGGATCAATACGCTTGTCGAATGTGCGTATGCCTGCAATTATTTCGCCGGTCACAATTTCTACATTGTCTTTGGCGGCAAGATAAAGTGGTTTGTTTTTATCGAACCACTCGCGGTTGTTGTTCTTATTCAGTTTTTTTAAAAAGCTGAGCGTTTCTGCGGTTATCATAGTTTGTAGATGTGCTTTGTAAACAATGATAGTTAGTGAATGTTTCAGGCATCGGGGTATTTTTCCTCGTGCGATTCAGGATTGGTTATTTCTTCAAGATCATCGGTGAGCCGCTGTACAAACTGATAACCGCTGAAAAACTCTTTGGCAATAATCCGCAATACTGTATAGGCCGGAACAGCTACCACCATAGCACCGATTCCTGCCAGTGTGCCCGCAATCAGGATCACAATAAAAATTTCGATTGGATGGGCTTTAACAGAATTGGAGAAAATATACGGTTGTACAAGAAATCCGTCGGTTAAATTCATAGCAACAAATACAGCCATTATTTTACCGGCAAGTGGTAACATACCGGTATAAAAATCAAGGTGAAGATTGGTTGAAATACCAATGATAATTGCAAAAGCACCGCCAATAAGTGGCCCAACATAAGGAATGATATTCAAGACGCCTGCAAAGAGTCCGATAATAATAGCATTACGCACACCAAGTATAGCCATGCCAATACTCACAAATGCCGCAACGAAAAGAACGTCTAACAATACTGCCGAAAAATACTTGGTGAGCAGAATTTGTGTATGCCCGAATACATTGTGCGCCTGCCTTTGATATTTTTTAGGCACAAGAAGCATGAGTGTGTTGAAGATCGCTGTGCCGTCTTTCAGAAAAAAGAACGTGAGAAACGAAATCACGAAGAAACCGGTAATCAGACTACCCAGCGTTGAAAAAACAGAATTGGCTAAAGCCGAAATTTTAGTTACTCCGATGAAGGCATTAAATTGTTCCTGCACATATTGCTCAAGTGTTTGTTCCTGTGTGCCCGAATTTTGCTGCAGCTGCGAAAAAGCACCTTCAATTTGTGTAAGCGGCTCGTGCAGCGCCTGCTGCAATTGCTTACTGTCAACTGTCGAAATTATTTTTATCTCATCAATAATTAACGGAATAAATATTGAGACAAATAATCCGATTACCGCATACACTGTAAACAAAAGTATCAGCGCACGAAGTGAGCGCGGAATTTTTTTGGTTTTTATTTTTATTCTTTCGAGATGACGATCAAGCGGAGCCACTACCATTGCTATAATGGCGGCAATAATCACATACAGCAGTATAGTGCGGAGATACCAGCATACAACAAGTGCAAGTGCTGTTACGAAGACAATAAAAAGCGGATGCTTGCGAATCAAGGTTGGAGATTTTTAGTAAAGTTACATAACTCATAATTTCCGCAGCTGAATAATTGCAGCTGTGTTAAGATATTGTTTCAGCCAGATCAGCGGTAGCTGAACTGAACGCAATTTGGGTTGCAGCAAGGTTCCTATTTCATTGCTGAGAGAGAGTCTTCTGGATTTATCAGTTAGCGATGTCTGTAAAGTTTGCCGGAATATTTCAGGCTGTTCTTTGAAACCGGGTGGCGTGCTTTTCCGAATTGCCCGGCTTTGCATAAGATGTTTAAGAATATCTTCGGCAGCATTAATTTCATTACGCTGCATTTTTATACAGATACTAACTAACTGAGCAAATATGTAATTGCTGCCGTTTTCATCAGTTTTCAAATTATGAATTAATTGTTCGGCTTCAATTCCTCTTTCATCGAAAACAAGTGCCATTGCCCGCCGCAGTTGTATGCTGATGCCGATATTATTGTTTTCGGCACGTTGCTTTATTAATGCCGCGGTATGCTCATACTTTTTGAGCTGCAGCAGACAAAGTGTGTATTTATCGAACACTTCCTGTTCCCGCGTGTAGTTTTCAAAGCCCGGCATTGCAGGCATTTGCTCGTAGATTGCTGCCGCAGCTACATGCTCACCGGCATCATCATAGCCCGAAGCCATAAGATAGGTAAGATCAAGTTCGTGTGTATGTCTGCTGATGATCGGCGTGTTTATGTTTTCGAGCAAACTCAGTGCATCGGCAGCTTTTACAGCCTGAGCAATACCGCTGAGCCGGTAAACATCGGCATGAGTGCGGAAATAACTCACCACCGGGTCGCCGCCGGTATCGTGTGGAAGAGCCGGAAGAGATGAACTCAGCCCGATTCCTGCATCACGGGCATAACGCTCTGATGCGGCAAAACGCAGCGCGAGTTCTTCGAGCCTGTGTCGTGAAAGCCGCATAATCAATTCATGCTCCGTGATAAAAGCTTCTGCGGTATCAGCTTGTTTGTTTGCCGGACCGTGATTGCTTTTTGAAATAAATTCGATGTAAATTTTTAAGAGTTCGGCCTGAATTTCAAGATCATTCGCCGCTTGTGCAGTTGAATACAGTTCATCAAATTCTTCACGAAAATCGGCAAACTGCCTTGCTTCAGTCATTCGGCGAAGCAGAAAAATACGGCGAAGCATTATTAATCGCGGATCATTATTTTGATTCAGTAAGAAATCCTCAGCCTCAATACTCAGCAGTCTGAACAGATTTCGGATCAAATAATCGCGATCTGTTGTCCACGGTTCGTCAAATACTTTTGCAAATGCCTTTTTCTTGTCAAGAGGTAAACCATCATCCAGATGCTTGATTATTTTATCGTAAAGTCGCAGGTGCTGAATATTTCCCGTTTCCCGCAGCTTACGGCGGAAAGCCTTTCGCTCACTGCTGTTAAGCAATGCGATACGTTCAGCAACTTTGTATTCCGACATATCCTTTTCTCGTAACGATCAAATATAATTCAAAAAACAACGGCTGAAATATGCTATCGTTTGGGATTCAACCTCAGCCAGTCGATAAGCCAGAGCAGAGGTAGAATGTTAAGCGATTTATCGTCTTCTATTTCCTGCTTAATTTTTTCTGCCAGTTCAATACACAGTTTGGTATCATCAATATACCGAATAGCATCAGCAAAGAATTTAGAAATAGGTTGGTAGTAAAGCTGATCTTTCCGTTTGAGAACGCGGCTTTGTTTGAAATTTTGCATTTCATTCATTGCCATATCTGTATCTCCTTTAGCCAGAAAACAGCACATCCAAACACAGCGTCCGTAGAGGTAGTCATTGTCGTGTGCCGGTGTGGAAAGGCTGTTCATTATGCGCAGTGCGGCCGCAGTGTTATTCATATACAGCAAACATACAGCGCGCTGCATCAGCATACGATGCTCAACTACAGTGCCGGCTAAACGTTCTTTATTTTCATCAATCAGCTTTGCTGCTTTTTCATAGTAGTTGGCCTTGAGCAGGGTGCTGGTGTAATTGTAAAGCAGGTCGGGTAATTGCTTGTATGTCTTTATAGCCGGTAGCTTCAGGGCTTGTTCCCAGGCCGTACATGATTTCTCAAATTCATTGCAAAGAAAATAGCCGAGTGCAATTTGTCCTTGAAGATTCAGTTCGGCAAGCTCTTTATTTATTCTGCTGCTTTTAACAGTTCTGAGGATCTCCAGTGCATCTTCGGCGGCCTTTATTTGTTCGTGCTGCGAGTGATTATATACTTTTTGCCAGGCTTTAAAAAAGGCAACTACATCATCTGCTTCCGGAAATGCAAAGTTTGTTTGAAGGAATGCAGGTTCAGCCACAAGCACACGTTTGCTGCGCTGTACAAAGCCCTGATAAACATAAGCCGAAGCCAGTTCATGCATTACTCCGCGGATACGCAGTTGCCAGTAGTGCTCTAAATTCTGTTCAGCTTTTTCGCAGTTTGCAATTGTAATTAGTTTTTGCTTGGTCAGAAAATCGCGGTTCAGATCGTACAGATCAGCCATGAAATCAAGATCAGCGGAGTTTTCTGCATCGTTTATCAAATCACGAAACTGCTTTTCGTAACTGCTGGTCTGTCCGGCTTCAATCATACGGCGTAAAATCAACAGTTCTTTTCGCTGCTCGTGTTTTTTATCGGTGACTTTACTACGTAAAAAATCTTCAACAGCATCCGTTAAATGCCTGAATACATTCCGCAGTAAATAATCGCGATCAGCTTCCCATGCTGTGCCGAATAGTTTTCGATAAAGCTTCTCTTTCTCAACGGTTTTGCCGGTAATAATGGTTTCGGAGAGCAATTCAAACAGCTTTTGCTGCTGATTATTACCATCCGATTTTATCACTTTTTTGAATTCTCGTCGTTCCGATTCTGTTAATAGTGAAATTCGTTCAATAATCTTATAATCAGACATATATGAATTGGTTGGTGCCGAAAAACGTGCTTTTGGTTACCCTAAAGTTCGTGTTTTTCTGTCACGAATTGGTTGTTAGTCGCTTTGTAAGGATTTTTTAATGCGGCCACATTTGCACCACTGATTCAGTAAAAGAAAACGAAAACGAAAAAAACAACCGAATTATTCAACTCATGAACTCTTATCAAATTTATCAAAACCTACGAATGCTTGCACTTGTTGCGGCAGTTGGCTCCATGTTTTTGAACACCTCGTGCCGCAATCGTGATGACGATGAAGACCAGCCGGCCCCAACTCCGATCAATCTTTGCAGTAACCCAACGCAGTCGCTCACCAATTGGAGAGACGGAGCCGATTACATTGTAGATTGCCGGTTTACAGTTTCAAGCGGAACACTCTCCATTGCTCCCGGAACCGAAATTCAGTTTACCTCAGGTGGCAGCATTGAGATCGACGGGCAGGCTCGAATTGATGCCAACGGAACAGCGGGAGCACCAATTCGCCTTGTGCCCACATCGGGAACGCCTTTCTGGGGCGGAATGCTCATCTACTCTTCGTCGGTACATTCTCTTGCATATTGCGAATTTGTAAACGCAGGTGTTGCAGGAGCATTCTCATTTCCGTTTGATGCAACTGCTGCATTACAGGTAGGAAAGGGAACGGTAAACGTTAACAATTGTACGATCAGAAATGCAGCCGGCGATGGTGTGTATTTCAATGATCGTGATCTTATCGCTATCAGCAGTTTTTCAAACAATGTTATTCGCGACAACAATGGATTTCCGGTGGTCATTAGCGTTCAATTGTTAAATAACCTGAATCTTACCAATAATCAGTTTACAGGAAACACAACCAACCGTATTCGCATGTACAACTCTAATGTGCTTGGAGATATGGCCGGAAATATTACCTGGAACAACCCCGGGATTCCATTTGAATTCAGTAATTCTCCTTATAACAGAGTAAATGTTCAGCAGTCGTTAACAATTAATGCAGGAGTAACGCTGTTTGTGGAGAGTGGTTTTAAGTTTGAAGCACAGGGTTCGTTAACAGTAAACGGAACAGCAGCACAGCCGGTTATTATTCAGGGCAAACAATCGCTAGCAGGTTGGTGGCATGGCATTAATGTATGGTCAAACAGCCCCGCCAACAGCCTGAATTATCTGACCGTAAGCGACGGCGGCGGTTATGCGTGGATTGATACCGATGTAAGCTGCATTTCGGTTGGAACATATACTTCAACTCCCGCGCAGCTTACCATGAACAACTGCACCATTCGCAACAGTCCCGGCTGCGGTATCGAAACCAGTGCAACCGCTGTGCTGAACCAAACCGGAACCACATTTGTAAACGTTGTAAATAATATTTGTAACTAATTCGCCGAAACGGCTGTTTTGCACAAAACCAGCCGTTTCGTTTTCTGAAGCAGACTGATTCCGGGGCGAATCAGTCTGCTTTGCTTTTATTGAAGGCTTTGGTCTTTAAACGCCTCAAAATCCCTACCTTTGCGGCCGTTCATGATTTCAGTAAACAACATCACCGTGTCGTTTGGCGGAACTACGCTTTACGACGATATTTCCTTCCTCATCAACCAGCGCGACCGTATTGGTCTGGCCGGCCGCAACGGAGCAGGGAAATCGACCATGCTGCGCATTATTGCCGGCGAGCAGCGACCCACAACAGGAGAAGTTGCCCGCCCCAACGAATGCACACTTGGCTATCTTGCACAGGATCTCGTTGCCACACTTGGCAAAACTGTGTTTGATGAAACCGCAACGGCTTTCAAAGAACTTCGCACACTCGAAGCCCGTGTCGAATTTATCGGCAACGAACTGGCAACACGCACCGACTATGAAAGCGATGAGTACATGAACCTGATTCATGAACTCACCGAGGCCAACGAAAGGCTTCACCTGCTTGGTGGCGAGTCGATGGATGCGCAGATCGAGCAAACACTTTTCGGTCTCGGTTTCGAACGCAAAGACATGACGCGTTTAACCGACGAGTTCAGCGGAGGCTGGCGGATGCGCATTGAACTTGCAAAAATTCTTTTGCAAAAACCCAACGTGCTGCTCCTCGACGAGCCCACCAACCACCTCGATATCGAGTCGATTCAATGGCTCGAAAACTTTCTGAAAGATTACTACGGCGCAGTAGTGCTTGTTTCGCACGATAAAGCGTTTCTCGATAATATCACCAACCGCACCATCGAAATTTCGATGGGCAAAGCGTTTGATTATAAAGCCAATTATTCGCGCTATCTCGAACTTCGCAAAGAACGCCGCGATACGCAAATGGCTGCCGCCAAAAACCAGCAGAAGTTTATTGATAAAACAGAGCAGCTTATTGATAAGTACCGTGCAAAAGCCAACAAAGCTTCGTTTGCACAGTCGCTCATCAAAAAGCTTGATAAGCTCGATATAATTGAGGTTGACGATGAAGACAACCTTTCCATGCGCTTCCGTTTTCCGCCCGCGCCGCGATCAGGCAAAGTAGTTGTTGAGGCACAGCGCGCTGCAAAAGCTTACGGCGAAAAAACTATTTTCTCGGAAGTAGATGTAATGATTGAACGCGGCGAACGGCTTGCTCTTGTTGGCCGAAACGGTGAAGGTAAATCAACATTCAGCCGACTCATTACCGGAGAAGCCACCACAGCAGGTTCGGTAGCGGTAGGGCACAACGTTAATATCGGTTATTTCGCGCAGGATGATGCGGATACGCTCGACGGCGATAAAACCGTTTTTGATACTATTGATGAAATTGCAATCGGCGATGTGCGCAAACAGGTTCGCGGCATTCTTGGTTCGTTCCTGTTCAGCGGCGATTCGGTTGACAAGAAAGTAAAAGTACTTTCAGGCGGAGAACGTACACGCCTTGCACTTTGCCGCTTGATGCTGCAACCCTACAATCTGCTGCTCCTCGACGAACCGACCAACCACCTTGATATGCGCTCGAAAGAAGTGCTGAAAAGTGCGCTGATGAATTACGACGGTACACTGATCGTTGTTTCTCACGACCGTGACTTTTTGCAGGGACTCACCAATAAGGTTCTTGAATTCCGCAGCGGGCGTGTGAAAGAATACATCGGCGATGTATATGACTTCCTCCGCGACCGCAAGATTGACAACTTTGCAGCGCTGGAGAAGAAAGATAATCCGTTTGCAAAAGCAGAAACATCGAAGCCGGAGCCAGCTAAAACAGAGCCTTCGGTAAACGAAGCAACACGCGAGCAAAAGAAAAATCAGGAGCGTGAGCAGCGCCAGTTGCGTACAAAAATCACAAAGCTCGAAGAAGAAATTGCAAAGCTTGAAGCCGAAATAAAAACCTTTGATGATCAGCTTGCAGATCCTGCAAAATATCAGCAACTCGTTAATGACAAAGCTGCGTTTGCACAATATGAAGCCAAACGTAAACGGCTGGATGCAGCCATGAGCGAATGGGAAGCTGCAGAGCAGGAAGCTGAAAAAGGCTGAGTAATTTTATAGTCTTTTAAAATAACAAAGCCACTGCAACAACATAGTTGCGGTGGCTTTGTTGTTTCTTCTGGATTAATGAGTTTACTATAAGTTGTGACATTTTTTAGATTGATTCATAATATACAATTCCCCAAACTTTGTGATGTCTTTCAGTTTTCACGCCTATTTCGATCATCACGAATAAATAGTAACTGTGATATATTTTGCTTAGTTGTTATGCCCCTATAAACCTTTGCTGTCAAGTGTTTTGAGGGATTATGCAACATATTTTTGCAGCAAAAAAAAATCACATGAAAACGAAAATACTTGTACTTCTCCTGCTTTTGCTTGGAGCAACAAAAATGATGCATGCACAAGATTACAAGACAGCAGTTGGAGTGCGTGGCGGTTTTTACAATGGCCTGAGCGGCAAACATTATCTAAACAACAAATTTGCAGTTGAAGGATTACTCACTACACGCTGGTATGGTTTTATGGCTACCGGATTTCTGCAACTCACGAAACCCACAAAAATTGAACGGCTGCGCAGTTATGCCGGTTTGGGTGCGCACGTTAGTTCATGGAACAGCGCCTATTATTATTCCTACAACAGTCCGTATTTCAATAACGGTCGTTTCCTCACATTTGGCGCCGATGCAATTTTAGGTATTGAATATACTACCGAATTTTTGCCACTCAACTTTGCGCTTGATGTGCATCCGCTCACCGATTTTACTGAGTACGGTATGAATTTTTATTTTGATATCGGGCTTTCCATTCGCTGGGTGATGCGAGGAGTTGAATAGTTGCGGGAACATTAATTTTTCAGATTTCTGTTGCAAAATCAAAACTCTCGTCTAATTTTGCAACCTCAAACAATGAACACACTCAATCATATCCATCATCATCACGCAACTGCTCATGCAGGTAGGCTGTGCTATGATGTGATCTGAACCGATCGTATATCATTTCCAAAAGGCTTACCGCACGGTAAGCCTTTTTTTATTGCCTAAAACTCAACAACCATGCAGGAAAAGCTGCGAATTGCAATTCAGAAATCAGGACGGTTGAACGATGATTCAATTCGTTTACTGCGCGAATGCGGGATTGAATTTAATAACGGACAACAAAAGCTAAAGGCCGAAGCACATAACTTTCCGCTCGAAGTTTTCTTTTTGCGGGATGATGATATTCCGCAATATGTGGAAGACGGAGTTGCCGATATTGGCATTGTAGGCGAAAACGTTTTTCTCGAAAAAGGCCGGAAAGTCAAACTGGTAGAGCGTTTGGGTTTTGGTAAATGCCGGCTTTCACTGGCTGTCCCACGAAACGAAAAATATAAATCGATTGCCGATTTAAACGGTAAGCGTATCGCTACTTCATATCCGCAATTACTAAAGCGGTATCTGAAAAAAAACAAGATCACTGCCGAAATCCACGAAATCAGCGGCTCTGTAGAAATTGCGCCCGGTATCGGTCTTGCCGATGCGATCTGCGATCTTGTGAGTTCGGGAAGCACGTTGCTTACCAACGGCCTTCGTGAAGTAGAAGTTGTGCTGCAGTCGGAAGCATTGCTGATAGGCAATCGTAATTTGAATCAGGAACAACTTCGCATTCTGGAACGACTGCTGTTTCGGTTGCACGCAGTTCGCAAGGCGCGGCACAACAAATACATTCTGCTGAATGCTCCCGATGCACAACTGCCTGAAATCATAAAACTCATTCCCGGAATGAAAAGTCCGACCATTCTTCCGCTTGCACAAAAAGGCTGGAGTTCGGTGCATTCGGTAATTGATGAAGATGAATTCTGGGACAGCATCGAACGGCTGAAAGCTGCCGGAGCACAAGGCATTCTGGTTGTTCCTATCGAAAAAATGATTCTCTGATGCAACTCATTATCAATCCTCCGAAAGAAAGCTGGAACGACTTGCTCAAGCGCCCCGAATTTTCGGCTGCCGAATTAGAGCCGGGTGTACAGCGCATTCTGGATGCAGTGCGCAGCGAAGGCGATGTTGCAGTAAAACATTATGCAAAGCAGTTCGATGGTGTACAGCTTGACAGCTTTCGCATTTTGTCCGCTGCATTTGATCAGGCAGAGCAGGAGCTGAGTGCCGAACTCAAACAAGCCATTGAATTAGCCGCCGCCAATATCCGCAAGTTTCACAGCGCACAGCTTAGTGATACTTTGGAAGTAGAAACGATGCCCGGCGTGCGCTGCTGGCGAAAAAATGTAGCCATTGAGCGCGTTGGTTTGTATGTGCCGGGTGGATCGGCTCCGTTGTTTTCTACTGTGCTCATGCTTGGCATTCCGGCGCAGCTTGCGGGTTGCAGCGAAGTTGTTTTATGCACACCGCCGCAGCAAAACGGAACTGTGCATCCTGCTGTGCTTTTTGCAGCACGCTGCTGCGGAATCAGTAATGTGTTTGCTGTTGGCGGCGTGCAGGCCATTGCAGCTATGGCTTACGGAACGCAAACCATTCCGAAAGCATACAAAATTTTCGGGCCGGGAAATCAGTATGTGACTTGTGCAAAACGTTTGCTTGCCCGCGATGGTGTGGCTATTGATATGCCCGCCGGACCTTCGGAAGTTGCTGTATTTGCTGATGAATCAGTGCCTCCGGCTTTTGTAGCTGCCGATTTATTGGCACAAGCCGAACACGGTGCCGACAGTCAGGTGCTGCTGATTTCTGAGTATGAAGCTGTGCTGCGTGATGTGATGCAGGAAGTAGAAAAACAACTCGAACTGCTTCCGCGTAAATCTGTTGCCGCTGCTGCCTTGCAGAACAGCAGATGCATTGCTGTACCAGATGCAACTACTGCTATGCAGCTATTCAATGCGTATGCACCCGAGCACCTTATTCTGGCGTGTAAAAATGCAGAAGAATTATGTGCCGAAGTAGTTAACGCAGGTTCTGTTTTTGTAGGCCAATGGTCGCCCGAAAGCGTCGGTGATTATGCTTCGGGTACAAATCACACACTGCCTACAAACGGCTTTGCTGCAGCTTGGAGCGGAGTTTCGGTTGACAGCTTTGTGAAAAAAATTACGTTTCAGCAGTTGACTCCGCAAGGCTTGCAGAATATTGGCCCTGCAACTGAAATAATGGCGAATGCCGAGGGTTTACAGGCACACCGAAATGCTGTAACCGTTCGCCTCAACTCGTTATCTTCACACAACAAATAAATTTAACCGTGTTCGATTTTCAGAAATTGCTTCGTGCAAATATTCGTGACCTGATTCCTTATTCATCGGCACGCGCCGAGTTTAAAGGCAGTGCTTCTGTTTGGTTGGATGCCAACGAAAATGCTTTCGGTTCGCCGCTTGAAACTGCATACAACCGCTATCCGGATCCGATGCAGATGAAGTTGAAAAAACAACTCAGCGGAATAAAAGGCTTGCTGCCCGATTGCATGTTTGTTGGCAACGGAAGCGATGAAGCTATTGATCTGCTGATCCGCGCCTGCTGCAATCCCGGAATTGATAATGTGCTGATTTGTCCGCCAACTTATGGCATGTATGAAGTAAGCGCAAACATCAACAATGTTGAAGTGCGTCGTGTTCAGTTGCTACCCGATTTTCAGCTTGATCTTGAACGCATTTCTGAAGCTGTGGATGAACAAACGAAAATTATTTTTCTCTGTTCACCGAATAATCCAACCGGCAATTGTTTGAACCGCGAAGACATTGAAATTGTGCTGAATAATTTTAATGGTTTGGTAGTTATTGATGAAGCCTACATCAATTTTTCTCGCCAGCGCAGTTTTATTCCCGAACTCACCGAATACCCGAATCTGGTGATTTTACAAACGCTTTCAAAAGCATGGGGACTTGCCGGTTTACGCATCGGAATGGCGTTTGCTGCGCCGGAAATTATTGAGGTAATGAATAAAATTAAACCGCCTTACAACGTAAGTGAAGTTACTCAAACACTAGCTGCCGAAGCACTTTCTAAAACAGAAGAAATCAATAAACAAATTCGTGAAACGGTGCAGCAGCGCGAATGGCTGAAGCAGGAACTTGCTCAGTTTTCGTTTGTTCAAAAAATTTATCCTTCGGATGCCAATTTTCTGCTTGTGAAAATGGATGATCCGAAAACGGTTTACAACCATCTTTCATCAAAAGGAATTGTAGTTCGCGATCGTTCTTCGGTTTCAGGTTGCGAAGGTTGTTTGCGGATTACTGTTGGAACTTCTTCCTAAAACAGATTGCTTATTTCAGCATTCCAAGAATTATGAACATGAGGAATCCGAGAAAACGTATTCTTTGTAGTGAT
>JBKDHA010000204.1:0-11502 GCA_046335555.1 Bacteroidota bacterium | reverse complement strand
AGAATTGTTTACCAATCAACTCCTGATCTTTTCAGATTGAAGCGGGCTTGCTTTTGAAATGCAAAGGAGAAATCCAATGAAATCAACCATTCTGAATCGGAAATATCTCTATTGGGAATTATCCCGGACAGTAGTGATTTTCAATATCTCTTTTTGCAAAATATTTCCCTAAACAATAATATGTTTCATGGGGAATACTGTCGAAATTCCAGTCCCAAATTGACTTTGTTGTATCATCTGCTATTTGAGCCGCAATTTTATCGCAAGGCAGAGTTTGGCCATAAGTTGAAAAACTTATGAATCCTATTACAAAACTCAGTATTGTTCTTTTCATCAAACGTGATCAATCTAATTAAAATTCAATCAGTCTCTTTAAGGAACATACTTCCCTTTCCGGAGCTTCCGCGTGCTATATACTTTGCCGTGAACAATAGTGTATTTCGCATATTGATAAGCGCGCATATTGTTTAGCGGATTTTCGGCAAGCAGCACAAGATCTGCAAAGTTGCCAACCTGCACAGTGCCGCGTTTCGTTTCGCCAAGCACTTTGGCCGGATTAACGGTTGCGGTTTTTAATGCTTCATAAGGTGTAAGTCCGAAACGCATAAACTGCATCAGCTCTTCAACCATTGCATAGCCGGGCACGGTGTATTCGCCAACGTCAGGACTGCAAAGCAGCAGCACACCGTTTCTCGACATCATCGGAATCAAACGGCTGAAACTTCCCATGCGTTGTTTCTGCTTGTCGGCTGTAAATCCCAGACTGTCGAAGTACTTCCATGTTTTATTCAGGCTTTTGTCCCAGGCCGCTAATTTGTTTTTAGGCACAATGCTTAAACCCGGTAAGTTTTCGCGTTCATACTTGGTGTACATATTATACAGCAGATTATAGTGATGCAGGTTCGGACAAAATGCAACATTCGCAGCCGCCATTTTAGAAATCACATAACGTTGTGTTGCTGTATCGGCAGCGGCAAGATTGAAAAACACCGGAGCATGTTCAATAGATCGCATTCCTGTGCTTATTGCTTGTGTAAGTTTTCCCGGAGGTGCATGACCAACAATTGAGAGTCCGGCACTTTTAGCGGTAGCGGCCAATTTTTCGAACTGCAGTGAGTCGAGTCCGCCGAGGTATTTCAGGCAGGTAAATCCTTTTTTCTTCGCATCATTCACCGCTACATTAATCATAATCTGATCCCAGGTCGAATCGCCCGAAATTGGCGGTGCAGTGAGCCAAAGGTGCGGGCCGGTAATTTCTCCTTTTTCAATTTTATCGCGTTCGGCAATGTCTTTTTCTTCTGTTCGCATGGAACGCATCAGTGTAACTCCGCAAGCCATACTGTACCGATAATAATCATATCGCGAAAAATCGTTTTCAAGATGCGCGTGCATATCCATCAGTCCCGGCGTGAGATACATTCCGTTTGCATTAATGATCTCTGCATTAAGAGGTATCTCCGGTGTTTTGGAAATGCTTTTGATAATTCCGTTTTCAATAATTACTGTTTGCCCAATTAACACGGTATCGTGTGTCATCGGTAAAATATTGGTATTGCGAATTACAATGGTTTGTGCCGCGAGTAATTGCGAAACAAGCAGAGCGGTGCAAAGGAGAAGTTTATTCATAAACGGAATGTATGAGTTTGCTAAAGTAAGCTACTGTTCAGCGGCAAACAAAGAAATTGTGTAACCGGTGTACATTAGAAAAGAACTGGCTTCGGCACAAAAATGATGCCGCAGTAGCTTGAAGTTAAACTTGCATTTTTACCTTTACAGCGCCTGCTCAAATGTGTTATGTTTTCACTTCCTTATGCTATTGATCTTTTCGGAACACTTATGTTCGCCATGTCGGGTGCACTTGCTGCTTCCGATCAGAAAATTCATCGCGACTGGTTTGGCGTTTCGTTTACAGGTTTTATTACCGCTATCGGCGGTGGTACACTGCGTGATATCATGCTCGATTATCATCCGCTTGCGTGGATTCGGGATGCTAATTATGTAATTGCTATTGGACTCGGCGTTGTAGTTTCAGTTGCATTCCGAAAAGCACTTGCCAAGCTTCGCCGCACCTTGTTTATTTTTGATACGCTCGGTATTTCACTTTATACAATTCTCGGCGTACAAAAATCGCTGCTTGCCGGCGTTAATCCGCTTGCTGCAATTATGCTCGGTATGTTTTCTGCTGTGTTTGGCGGTGTAATCCGCGATACATTGCTCAACGAAACTCCGCTTATTTTCCGAAAAGAAATTTATGCCACCGCTTGCCTCGCCGGTGCTTCACTGTATGTGGTAATGGATTACTTCGGCGCGCCGCAGCCAGTTTGCTCCATGTCGGGAATTGTACTTATTGCCGCAATCCGCATTGTAGCTGTTAAGTTTAAGCTTTCACTACCGTCATTAAAATAGCTAATGTTGAATGTTTAGTGATGAATGTTGAATGTTCTGTTTTTCCAGTAAAAAATGATTTCGCAGATAATTAAGAATTAGTTCTACCGCCATTCATCACTCAACATTCATCATTCAACATTCAATTTAAAACTGACATAAGTAATCGGTTTTCCTTCGGCAAGGAATTTCTTTTCGTAAGTGGTTTGGATTTCGGTGAGTACCGAATCATGTTCTTTTCCGTCGTGATAAATATTTCGTGAAGCATCGAGTTGGATATGCTTTCCTTCCTCAATTACTTCGAGCGTTGATTCGTGCATAATCACGCTGTCGGTTTTTAGATGAATGATGCCGCCGGGTTTAAGCAATTGGCGATAACGCGAAAGGAAAAGGTGTGAAGTGAGCCGTTTGCGTGGTTTGCGCGGCTGAGGATCGGGGAAGGTGATCCAGATTTCGTCCACCTCGTTTTCTGCGAAACTTGAATTAATGAAGTCGATACGGGTACGCAGAAATGCTACGTTTTTGAGATCTTCGTCGAGAGCCATGCGTGCACCTACATACATGCGCGAGCCTTTTACGTCAAGCCCGATAAAGTTTTTTTCGGGATAGCGGCGGGCAAGGTTTACGGTGTATTCACCTTTTCCGCAGCCGAGTTCCAGCACAACCGGATTGTTGTTTTTGAAAAGTTTGCTGCTCCAGTTACCGCGCAAACTGAGCGGGCCTGTGGCAATATCGGTATGCATGAATTCCGCTACGTTAGACATGGTCTTCATTTCGCGGAAACGCTGAAGCTTATTTTTGGCCATAACGTGGCAAAAATACGGAGCAGCGCCGAAATCTTATCTTTGAAATGTATGCCCGCACGTATTTTTTTAGCTCCGCTCGATTGGGGACTTGGTCACGCTACCCGTTGCGTGCCCGTTATTCGTGCCTTGCAGGCGTGCGGAGCAGAAGTTGAACTGGGCGCTTCGGGAGCCGGAATTGCGTTTCTGAAACAGGAGTTTCCGGAACTTCCGCTGCATATTTTGCCCGAATACGGCATTACCTATACTACTTCGGGAATGAGCGGATGGCATCTGCTGCTGCAAACTCCCCGTGTGATGCGGGTGATGAGCGAGGAATACCGAATACTCAATAAACTTATTTTGCAGCGCGGTTATTCGGCTGTTATTTCCGATAACCGTTTTGGCATTCGGAGCGATAAAATTCCGAGTGTTTGCATTACACATCAGCTTAATTTACAAACACCGCCGGGATTCGGAGCCGCTGCATCGTTCAACAGGCGTATGCTGGCCCGTTTCAGCGAGGTGTGGATTCCGGATGTGCCGGGCGACAGTAATTTATCGGGCGAACTTTCGCATAAAGGGAAAGGTGTGAAAATTCCGCAGCGGTTTATTGGCACACTTTCAAGATTTACAGCGGCAACCGAAAAAAAGCAACAACACATTCTTGCGCTCATCAGCGGCCCCGAACCCCAGCGCACCATTTTTGAGCGGCTTGTTGTTGCCCAGCTTAAAAAACTTGGTGAACCGGCTGTACTTGTGCGCGGACTCCCCGGCGAAAATCAGGAGGCGATTACTGATAAGAATATTACTGTTTTTAATCACCTCGCCACTGAGCTGTTGCAGCTGTATATGCAAAATGCGAAATTCATCATCAGCCGTTCCGGCTACTCAACGCTGTGCGATGCTGCTGCCGTAAACTGCAAAGTGCTTGCTGTGCCGGCTCCCGGACAAACCGAGCAGGAATATCTTGCGTTGCATCTTTCTAATCAAAACAGAATTGTAACGCAGCACCAGAAGGAAATTGATCTTGCTGCAGCAGTTACTGATCTCGAAAAAATTGAACCGCTGAATGTTTACAGCACAGAAAATTTATTGCAGCTTGCTGTTGATGATTTGATGGCGAAAATTGTGCAGTAAGTTTTGGGTAATGGTGCAAAAAAAACTGCGGCAGATAGTTCTATCCGCCGCAGCAAGTCAATACAAAATCGCTTTAGTTGATGATGAGCTGTTTCACCGCTGCACGATCAGCATTGCTGAAACGCACTGCGTAAACACCTGCGGGCAGATTGCTCAAATCAAGTGTGTAGCTGTAATCGGTTGTTGTGAATGCGCCGACTACACGGCCATTGAGGTCAAGCACTTCAATATTCATTTGTGCTGCTTCATTTCCGAAATACGAAACATTGACAATGCCGTTTGTAGGATTCGGATACAAGCTGAAGTAATCGCCAAACTGATATTGATGTTGCTGAACACCTTGCGGGGCACAACCTGCGGGCGAACTGAACAATGCTGCACGGCGCGGATCGCTGTTGAGGAACGAGAGCATGCGGGCTTTTTGTCCGAGTGTAAACATGGCCATGCACGAATCATTTGAATAATCCATATAATTCTGAACCATATCCGGCGGATCAATTACGCCCCACCAGGGATCTTCGTTGCTGCAACTGTTGCGTGTAATCTGACAATCGCTCTGCGACTCAGATGCTGCGTTTGGTGTGTCGGGAATTGAATCGCTGCCGGTGGTGCAATCGTTGTCATCGCCCCAGATGTGGTAAAGACCGAGCCAGTGTCCAACTTCGTGTGTTGCAGTGCGGCCAAGTGTGCTGGGTGCGGTAACTGTGCCAATTGTACCGAATGCGGTGTAGGTAACTACAACACCGTCGGTAGCTCCTACATCGCCGGGAAACTGTGCGTAACCGAGCAACCCGGGAAACAATTCGCATACCCAGATATTGAGGTACTGATCGGTTGGCCAGGCATTTTTTCCGCCGGTCGAATCAAACTTGGCATCCTCAGTAAACGGATTGAAATAACCGAGAAACTGTCCGCCCTGTGTTGATGTGCGGGTGATTCCGTTTGTAGGATTTCCGTTCGGATCAAAATTGGCGAGGCAGAATTCGATTTCAACATCAGCAGCAATGGTGTCGAAAATAGCGGGCAGTGAGCTAATGTTTGCATTCAGTGCGCGATAATCTTCATTGAGCACTGAAATTTGCGACTGGATTTGCTGATCGGTAATGTTTTGTGCAGCATTTTTATAAAGCACATGCACAACAACCGGAATTGTAAGAATAGCCGGGTTTCCGCCGCGCATTTGTGCCGCATGATTCTCGCGCCATTCGCGGGCTGCGGTTTGTGCCTGAATAATTCCGGCAAGATTCTGCGGATTGTTTTTGTGCTGCTCGTGTACCGGCATTGTGCCGCAATGCACAGGCTGCTGGGCTTGCAAACCGGCACAGGCAACTATCAGGGTAAGTGAAAGTAGAAACTGCTTCATGAGAAGTTGATGTGAAATTTGTTGTTCGGGTAAAGATATATCAGATCGGCAGGAAGAGAGGAGGGGATTTTTCCCGAAAATCAGATGGGGCGGCCGGATGCCTTGCGGGGCAAGGTAAACGAGAAGGTTGAGCCAACGCCTTCGGTACTGCGCACATTTATCGTCTGACCATGCGCTTCAAGAATGTGCTTTACAATGGCAAGTCCTAAACCTGTTCCGCCCTGATCGCGTGAACGGCCTTTATCAACCCGATAAAACCGTTCAAATAGTCGCGGCAGATGTTCGCGGGCAATACCAATACCGTTATCGGCTACTTCGACAAGTACGTGATCGTCCATGTCGTAAAAGCGAACTTCGGTTTGGCCGTCTTGTTTGCCGTATTTAATAGAATTGGTGGTAAGATTGGTAAGTACCTGACGGATGCGTTGTTTATCAGCAAAGACACGAACAGGCTTGTAGTTTTCGCGAAATTTGAGTTGGATATTACGTCCGGAGGCTTTCATTTCCTGAGCTTCCATTACTTCGCGCATCAGGTCGGCAATATCAAATTCCTCCGGTTCGAGTGTAAGTTCGCCCGATTCGAGGCGCGAGATGGCTTCCAGATCGTCGATAATAGTAATCATCCGCTCAACGCTTTTTTCGGCGCGCTGCAGGTAATTGCGGTTAATATTTTCGTCTTCTAAGCCTCCGTCGAGCAGTGTAGTAATGTAGCCCTGAATATTAAATATGGGTGTTTTGAGCTCGTGCGAAACATTGCCAAGAAATTCGCGGCGGTAAGTTTCTAATTTTTTCAGGTCTTCGAGTTCGCTCGAACGGCTTTTCATCCAGTCGGCAACTTCGCGCTGCATTTGAGAGATGAGATCATCGCCGGTAACCGGAATGTTCAGCGGCTCATCGCGCTGCTGTTTTACATTGTACAGTGTTTTGTACAAAGCACGTATCCTGAAGCTGATAAAATCGCGAATGAGGAATGCTGTAAGCAGATAGCCGACGAGACTTGTAACAGCAAACAGCAGCAGAAGTTTGAGCCAGAACGAAGGTGTATCGCCATAAGCAGCGGCAATAAAAACACCGGCAGCAACGGCACCGCAACTGATTCCGATGCGAATTGCAATGGCGCGGGTGGAGAGTTGCTTCATTTTCGGGTTAAATTTCTGAGGTGTAAATATCCGTTTTTGAAACCGGAAAAACATACACTGAGAGATTTTACAGCAATAAAAAAGCCGCTTTGGGGCGGCTCAGTTTATTTTGGTGTGGTTAAAACTCAAACTTATAACCAACGCCTTTCACGGTTTTGATGAATTCTTCACCTAATTTCTCGCGAAGTTTTCGGATGTGTACATCAATGGTGCGGTCGCCTACAATTACTTCTCCGCCCCAAACGCTGTTCAGGATTTCTTCGCGGGTAAATACTTTCCCGGGTTTGGAAGCAAGTAATGAAATCAGTTCAAACTCTTTGCGCGGAAGCGAAATTTGCTGATCGTTTTTATAAACAAGGTAGCTCTCACGATCAATGCGAATTCCGCCCATGTCAATGGCTTCCAGATCTTTGGCATTTGGAGCGCGGCGCAGCAACGCTTTGATACGGCTGATGAGTACGCGGGGCTTGATGGGCTTGTTGATGTAGTCATCAGCACCGGCTTCAAAACCGGCTATATGCGAGTAATCTTCAGCTCTTGCAGTAAGGAAAGCAATGAGTACATCGCTCATTCCGGTCATCTGACGGAGTTCGCGGCATACTTCAATGCCATCCAGGCCAGGCATCATCACGTCTAAGAGCACCAAATCGGGCTGCTCCCGGCGGGCTATTGCCAGCGCATCGTCACCATTTGTGGCCGACGAAACGTGATATCCTTCTTTGCGCAGGTTGTATGTCAGGAATTCGAGAATGTCCTGTTCATCATCAACCAGCAGTAATTTATGATTATGTGCGGTCATAGTAGCCTTTTCACGGTACAAATGTAATCAGTCTGTGCAATTGCGAATGTTAACACAGTTTTAAGTTAACGTAGTTTGAATATAGCATTAATAGCGGCGAATTAACATCTTGTTCATTTTGGATTAACCTCTTCGTCACGAATCAGGCCGTTCTTTGCCGCATCATTCTGACCCGATATGAGCCTAAAGCTAAAAACAATTTTAACTGCCTTAATTGCAGTATTTGCAGGAATCAATGCAGTTGCGCAAAACGGCAGCATTGCCGGTGTTGTTACTGAAAAAGATAATGGCGCTGCCGTAATTGGTGCTGCTATTATGCTCGACAGTAACAAAGTTGCAGCCATTACAGATTTTGATGGTAAATATAAGGTATCTGTAAAACCGGGTACATACACTGTTACCTGCAAAGCATTAGGCTTGGCTCCCGGTGTTATAAAAAACATTGTAGTTCAGGCCGGAAAGCAGTCGCTTGTCGATATTCAGCTTTCAGGCATGGTAGATACGCTGGGCGGTGTTGTTATTTGGGGCGAACGTCCGTTGGATAAGCAGGGCGGTGCAATACTGGAAGTAAAAGAAGCAACAGTAACCGAGGATATTAAAACAGCAGAGGAGATGAAGAAAACCTTCACCAACGATGCTGCCGGTGTGGCTCGCACCATGCCCGGAGTTACGCTGGTGGATAATCGTTTTGTTGTAATCCGCGGACTTTCTGAGCGCTACAACTCGGTTTTGCTGAACAATGTTTTTGCTCCTTCGGTTGAGTCTGATGTAAAAACATTTTCGTTTGATCTTGTGCCCACACAAATGCTCGACAGGTTTACCATTTACAAATCACCCTCACCTGATTTGCCGGGCGAATTTTCGGGAGGAGCTGTGCGACTGACTACGCGCAATATTCCGGAAGCTACAAGTTTGCAAATTGGTTATGCAGTTGGATACCGCGCAGGTACTACGTTTGAGCCGTTCTCAATGAATCGTGGCGGAAGTGCTGATCTTTTCGGATTTGGTGCCGGCAGCCGAAATTTAGGCGGTTCATTTCCTGTTAATCTTCGCGATCAGACACTCACACCACAGCAGCTTCTTGACGCTACTAAATCACTGCCCAATTCGTGGAATCATACCACTTCTGCAGCTTTGCCCGATCAGCGTTTCAATGCGACCTGGTCTGTGCGTAAAAGCATGATTACAAAGAATAAAAAGCCTTATCAGTTTGGTAATATTACCTCGCTTAGTTATTCATCTACCAATCAGGCGCAGATTAACAATCAGTATGACTACAATGTATTTGATCCGCAAACCGGACAGAGCGATACCATATTTGCATACGGAGATACAACATTCCAGAATCGCGTTCGTGTTGCTCTTATTCAGAATAATGCAGTACGCTTTGGCAAGGCCGGTCAGCACAGTATTGAGCTGAAAAACCTGCTCAACCAGCTTGGGGATAATGAAACCATTTTGCGCGGCGGCCCTTCTTTCGAAAACGGCGAAGAGCGTAAAGAATATTCTTATCGTTACTCGCAGCGATTGATTTATACCGGCCAGCTCAGTGGTGAGCATTCATTCAACAACGATAAGACCAAAGTTGACTGGACACTTGCTTACTCAACCGCCCGCCGTAATGAGCCAGACTGGCGCCGTGCCCGTTACTCGAAAGCTTTTGGTTCGGCCGATTCAGATCCTTTTTTCCTCTACATTCCGAATCAAGCTGTACCTTTTTATCTGGGTCGTCTGTTCATCAGTATGCGTGAAGATGTGAAAGCAGCTACTGCAAACATTGAGCAAGTGATTACACTCGGCGATTCGGCCGGAAATGGTGGCTATACATTCACGCTTAAAGGCGGAACATATATTGAAGATAAAATCCGCGGCTTCGGAATCCGTAACCTCGGTTATCGTGCAGCATCGACCCAGACTTATGCAAATATAGATCTGCTTACCACTTCAATGGAGAATGTGTTTTCGGAAGGTAATCTGAACACAACAAACGGTGTGTTGATTGATGAAGACACCAAACTGTCGGATGCTTATGTGGCAACCAACAACCTTCGTGCTGGTTATCTGATGGCTGTTTTACCGTTTGGTGAGTTTAAATCACGCACAGAAGAAATGATGCCCCGTATGAAAGTAAGCGGAGGTGTACGTGTTGAGCAAAACATTCAGAAATTGTTCAGCTACCGCTCTAATAATCTCAGCGATTCCGTTCGGGTAAATAATGATATTACTTCTGTTCTGCCCTCTGTAAATGTTGCAATCAATGCAACTGATCGTTTTGTAGTTCGTCTGGCTTACGGAAAAACAATTAACCGTCCTGAGTTCCGCGAAATTGCACCGCTTACATTCTACGACTTCGTATTCAACAGTATTTATCAGGGCAATGATTCGCTGAAAACACCGAGTATCAACAACTTTGACCTTCGCTTTGAGTTGTATCCCCGCTTTGGAGAAAATATTACGCTCGGACTTTTTTACAAACAGTTCAATAACCCGATTGAGTTGTATTTCTTCCCCGGTCTTGGTTCGGGAGGTGTACGCGGCTTTACCTGGGGTAATGCACTTCAGGCCAATAACTTCGGTGCAGAACTTGAAATTCGTAAGCGTCTCGACAGCATTGGCATTCCTATCATCCGCAACTTAGGCATTGTTGCCAATGCTGCATACATCTATAGTGATATCAAGCTCAGCGAAAATGATACCATTGGCCGTCCGATGATGGGGCAGTCGCCTTATGTTGTAAACGTAGGTCTGTTCTGGACAAGTGATTCAACCGGCTGGCAGGTAAATGCTGCTTACAATGTGGTTGGTCCGCGTATTATTATTGCCGGTGTTCCCTCGCTTCAAATTCCGGATATTTATGAAATGCCGCGTCACCAGCTCGACCTTTCTGTTGTGAAAACGGTAGGCAAGCGCAAGAATATTGATTTGCGTGTAAATGCTTCTGATATTCTTAACATGGACTTTCTGCTGCTGCAGGATGCCAATGCCGACGGAAAGCTGGATCGCACAGGTGATCAGCAGATTCAGTCGTTCCGCCGCGGTGCCTATTTGACATTCGGTATCAACGTTCGCCTGCTTGAGCCTGAAAGCGTTACAAAGTAATTGTGAACTCTTAATTATTGATGTGTTACAAAGCGATCTCTGGAAAGAGATCGCTTTGTTTTTGATGAGTATTGAATTTCTGATTCGGTAGTTTGTTTACAATTAACTAACCTGAATAACAGTTTAAGATAAACTCCGATTTACACCCAGATCATACTGCGGAGATAGTTTTGTTGCGGATTCAATCACACGCGACTCTAAAAGCAAACACAACATGAAAAAGTTTTTACTTACCCTTGGTCTTGCCATCACCGCCTGGATATCAGCCGATGCGCAGATCATCAAATCAGGTAACATTACAGCAAATGAAACCTGGACCTCTAACAACATTTACCTGCTCAGCGGCTGGGTATATGTAAAGCCCGGTGTTACACTCACCATTCAGCCTGGAACCATTATCAAAGGTG
Organism: Bacteroidota bacterium; assembly: GCA_046335555.1. Classification (GTDB taxonomy): domain Bacteria; phylum Bacteroidota; class Bacteroidia; order Palsa-965; family Palsa-965. The sequence goes on along the minus strand of JBKDHA010000204.1, from coordinate 388 downwards.
ATTTTGTTTCTAAAGGAGCTCTCATTATTGAGCGTGACGGAAAACTTATTGCCGATGGTACTGCTGAACAGCCCATCGTTTTTACCTCGCAAAAGGCCGTTGGTCAGCGCTCTTACGGCGACTGGGGCGGACTCATCATCTGCGGCCGTGCATCAGTTAACCTGCCTGCAAACGCAGCAAACGGCACTTCTGCCGGTGAAGGTGTAATTGAAGGCGGTGTTGGTTCTATTTATGGTGGCGGAACAACCCCGAATGACAACGACAGTTCTGGTGTTATCCGTTATGTACGTATCGAGTATCCCGGCGTAGCTTTTCAGCCGAACAGCGAAATCAACGGTTTGACAATGGGCGGTGTAGGCCGCAAAACAGTTATTGAGCACGTTCAGGT
>JBKDHA010000203.1:0-8802 GCA_046335555.1 Bacteroidota bacterium | reverse complement strand
AACCAGAAAGGTTTTGTCCTCCTGAGACACATAGAAAGGTTTTGTCCTTCTGAGCCACCTAGAAAGGTTTTGTCCTTCTGAGCCACCTAGAAAGGTTTTGTCCTTCTGAGACACCTAGAAAGGTTTTGTCCTCCTGAGCCAACCAGAAAGGTTTTGTCCTCCTGAGCCAACCAGAAAGGTTTTGTCCTCCTGAGACACATAGAAAGGTTTTGTCCTTCTGAGCCACCTAGAAAGGTTTTGTCCTCCTGAGCCACCTAGAAAGGTTTTGTCCTCCTGAGCCACCTAGAAAGGTTTTGTCCTTCTGAGACACATAGAAAGGTTTTGTCCTTCTGAGCGGCAGTCGAAGGGGGGCAAAACTACTTCGGCGCCCGCTTCAACAACCACAAACAAACACCCAGAAAAACAACATTCGGAACCCAAACAGCAATGTAGGCCGGAAGTACTCCGCTTTGAGCATACGACTGAAACCAGCGCTGGAAAAAGATGTAAATAAAACTAATCGCTATTCCGATTCCGAGGTGCTTGCCGGTGCCTCCGCGTTCTTTGCGACTGGAGACGGCAACGCCAATAAGGGTAAGGATAAACGTAGAAAATGCAAGTGCTATTCGGTTGTATTTTTCGAGCTCGTAGTACTGGATATTTTCCGAGCCTTTCATTTTTTCATTTTCAATGTATTTACTCAGTTCGGGTTGCGTCATGCTTTCCATGTAATTGTTGGGCATGTCGAAATCTTCGGGAGTTAAATTGAGCACAGTGTCAATTCTTGAGCCTTTGTAAAAACGCTCTTTCTGTCCTTTTATTTCGCGAACAACATAATCGTTTATTGACCAGCGTTTGCCGGCACTGTCCCAGCGGATTTCTTTTGCATACAATTTATACTGCAATTCCTGCCCTTTAATTTTTTCAAGTGTAAAGCGTGTGCCGGTGTTTTGGAAAAGATCATACCGCTCTACATAAGCAATTACGCCGGGAGCAACCTGCCGGTAAAAATTGTTTTTGATAGAATTGGCGCGTCCGCCTACATATTTTGCTTCAAATCCGAGGCGAGTTTTGTTGGCTTCCGGAATTACATACATGCTCAGCAGCATGGAAGTAATTGCTATAATTCCAGCACCAATCATGTACGGACGCAGGTAACGGTTAAAGCTGATTCCGGAGGTGAGAATGGCTACAACCTCTGTACGCGTTGCCATCAGTGAGGTGAAAAATATCACTGAAATAAAGGTGAACAGCGGACTGAACAGGTTAATGAAGTATGGAATGAAATTGAGGTAATAATCGAAAATGATTTCACGCGTACTTACATCGTGCCGGATGAAGTCTTCGATTTTCTCCGAAATATCAAATACAATAACAATACAAATCAGCAGCCCGATGGACCCGAAAAACGTGACCATGAATTTGCGCAGGATGTAACGATCAAGCGTGGGCAGCAGTTTCATTGATCAGAGGCGTTGTGAGAGTTTCGGTACCATTGCATCTTTCCAGATTCTGAAACTTCCGTCGATAATGCGTTTGCGGGCTTCGCCAACAAGGTCGAGATAAAATGCGAGATTGTGGACAGATGCAATCATTGCGCCAAGCATTTCATCGCTGTGCATGAGGTGACGAAGATAGGCGCGGGTGTAACGCAAATCATGTGCCGACTTTCCTTCCGGATCGAGCGGCGAATGATCGTTTTTCCATTTTTCGTTGCGGATGTTGATTACACCTTGCCACGTAAACAGCAGTCCGTGCCGTGCATTGCGGGTGGGCAGCACACAATCAAACATATCAATGCCTGATGCAATGCCTTCGAGAATATTTGCCGGTGTACCAACGCCCATTAAGTAGCGCGGCTTGTCTTTGGGCAAAATATCGCACACGAGCTCTGTAAGTTCGTACATCACTTCTGCCGGTTCACCTACCGAAAGTCCGCCAATCGCATTGCCTTCGCGGTTTTGCTCGGCAATAAATTCGGCTGAGCGCACGCGGAGATCTTTGTAAGTGCTGCCCTGCACAATAGGGAATAAAGTTTGACTGTAGCCGTATTTTGGTTCGGTGCTGTCGAAACGATTGATGCAGCGTGTGAGCCAGCGGTGCGTCATTTCCATCGACTTGCGTGCGTATTCGTAATCGCAGGGATAGGGCGCGCATTCGTCAAACGCCATGATAATATCGGCACCAATGGTGCGCTGAATATCCATTACATTTTCTGGCGTGAAGAAATGCTTTGAACCGTCGATGTGCGATGTAAACTTTGCACCTTCTTCGGTGAGTTTGCGCTTGTGCGAAAGTGAATACACCTGAAACCCGCCGCTGTCGGTAAGAATAGGCCCGTTCCAGCTGTTGAACTTGTGCAGTCCGCCGGCTTTTTCAAGCACATCGAGACCGGGGCGGAGGTAGAGGTGATAAGTATTGCCGAGAATTATTTGTGCGCGAATCTCGTTTTCGAGTTCGCCCATGTGTACGGCTTTCACCGTGCCCACAGTTCCCACAGGCATAAAAATAGGCGTTTGAATGCGGCCGTGATCGGTCACAATTTCGCCGGCGCGTGCCTTGCTGTGTGGGTCGTTATGCTGGAGAGTAAACTGCATAGTTGGTTATACCACGCGCACGAGCAGGTAGTCTTTTTTGCTTTTGCTCAACAGGAGGTAGCGGTTGTTCAGTAAATCGTCTTTAGTAACAGTGCGTGCCGGATCGCTGATCTTTTCTTTGTTCAGCGAAAATCCGTTGCCCTGCATGGCGCGGCGGGCTTCGCCGTTTGATGCAAAGTAGCCTGTTTGTGCAGCAATCAGGTCGATGATGTTGATGCCGTTTTCGATAGCTGCGGCTTCCATTTCTTTTTGCGGCACATCGGCAAATACGCCTGCAAAATCATCATCGTTCAGTTTGCGCAGCGTGTCTATTGTGCCTTTTCCGAAAAGAATTCCGCTGGCATCAATGGCCATCTGCAATGCTTCTTCAGAATGCACGCGGCGGGTGATGTCTTCGGCAAGTGCTTTTTGCAGCACGCGGCGACCCGGATCCTGCGCGTGTTCGGCTTCGAGGGCTTCAATTTCTTCGCGGGTTTTGAGCGTGAAGATGCGGATGTAATTTTTTACATCATCATCGCCGGCATTGATCCAAAACTGGTAGAAAGTGTAGGGCGAAGTACGTTTCGGATCGAGCCAGAGGTTGCCTTTTTCGGTTTTCCCGAATTTGCTTCCGTCGGCTTTGCGAATCAGCGGTGTGGTGAGAGCAAAAGCATCTTCGCCGCCGTCTTTTTTGCGGATCAGTTCGGTGCCGGTGGTAATATTCCCCCACTGATCAGAGCCGCCCATTTGCAGCTGAATGCCGTGGTTTTTCCAGAGGTAGTAATAGTCGTAGCCCTGAATAAGCTGGTAGGTAAATTCGGTGAACGACATGCCTTCGGCTCCGTCAGTACCGTCGATGCGGCGCTTTACAGAGTCTTTGCTGAGCATGTAGTTTACGGTAATGTATTTGCCGGTATCGCGAATAAATTCGAGGAAGGGAATGTTTTTGAACCAGTCGTAGTTATTTACAATTTCAGCCGAATTATCGCCGCAGTTGAAATCGAGAAATTTCTCCAACTGTTTGCGCTGGCTGCTGAGGTTGTGCTGCAGTGTATTTTCATCGAGCAGGTTGCGTTCCTGCGATTTTCCGGAAGGATCGCCAACCATGCCTGTGGCGCCGCCAACAAGTGCAATGGGTTTATGTCCGGCCTGCTGAAAATGCAGCAGGGTCATAATTTGTACAAGGTTACCCACACCAAGCGAATCGGCGGTAGGATCAAAACCGATATAGCCTTTTACCATTTGTTTGGTAAGGAGTTCTTCGGCACCGGGAGTAACATCGTGCAGCATGCCCCGCCAGCGGAGCTCTTCAATAAAATTGGTATTCATAGCGGGGCAAAGATACAGATTCGGCGGTGTGTGCAATCTTACGGATACGAGAATAACAGTTCTGAGTTAAGCGGTGGTTTTGTAAACTCGTTTTATTAATTCGGAATAAATGATGGCCGATTTCAAAGATTGTATCTTTGCTGCCATGATTTTGCTCACGGGTGCTACCGGAATGCTGGGTTCGCATATTGCGCTTGAATTGCTGCGCGGCGGAGAACAGTTACGTGCACTTTGCCGGCCGGGCAGTTCGAAAGCTGCTGCGGAAGCAGTGTTCAGCTACTACGGAGCATCGGCATTATTCGGCAAAATAGCTTGGGCTGATGGTGATGTGATGGATGTGCAAAGCCTTGAAGATGCCATGCAGGATGTAACGCACGTTGTGCATGCAGCGGCATTGGTTTCGTTCGACAAGGCCGATCGAGATGCACTTTGGAGAATGAACGGCGAGGGCACAGCCAATATGGTGAATGCTGCGCTTTCGGCCGGAGTACAGCGGTTTGTACACATCAGCTCTGTAGCCGCATTGGGCAAAACCGAAGACGATGCCGTGGTTGACGAAGATAGCTGGTGGAAAAATGCGCCGGGCAATTCGCACTATGCCATTTCTAAGTACAATGCCGAACGTGAAGTGTGGCGCGGCACAGAGGAGGGGCTGAATGCAATTATTCTCAATCCATCTTTCATAGTAGGCCCCGGCGATCCGAAACGCAGCAGCAATGTAGTTTTTCCGATGGCTGCCAAAGGCATCAACTGGTACACCGAAGGAATTACCGGGTATGTAGATGTGCGCGATGTAGCCGCCGCTGTAAAATGGGCACTCAGCAGCACGGTAAGCAATGAGCGTTTTGTGCTCAATGCTGAGAACCTCAGCTACCGCCAATTTACTACAATGCTGCTCAATGCATTCAATAAAAAACCAGCTGCAAAACTGCTCAAACCCTGGATGACTGCATTAGCCTGGCGCGCCGAAAAATTGCTTGCTGCACTCAGCGGCCGAAAACCAAGACTTACCAAAGAAACTGCTGCCGTTTTGCATGAAGTAACCCGTTTCGGAGGAACACGGATTGCAGAAAAAATGCCGCTGCACTATCATTCAATTGAAGATGCGGTGACTAATGCTGCACCTTTCTACAAAGAGTGGAAAGTGTAGGGTGTCTCCTCGTTTCACTCGGAAGTGGAAAACGAAAAAAATTATTTGAAATCAATTAAACAAACAAAATACCTCACACGATCCAATTTTCTTCCTTCACTTTACACTCAACACTTTCCATTTTACACTTCAAAAAATGAAGCCTAAAAAATCAGCCGACTCACTTGCCATTTCAACGCATCATGTGTTGCCTAACGATACCAATAACCTGAACAACCTGTTTGGTGGCCGTTTGCTCGAATGGATGGATGTTATTGCTGCTGTTTCGGCACACCGGCATTGCAGACGTGTTGTTGTAACGGCTACCGTTAACCACGTAGCTTTTCACCAGCCTATTCCGTATGCCAGTATTGTAACGCTTGAAGCAAAAGTATCGCGAGCTTTCAACTCATCAATGGAAGTGTTTATTGATGTGTTTGTAGAGAATCCGGTTACCGGCGATAAAGTGAAAAGCAACGAAGCTATTTACACATTTGTAGCGGTTGACCAGAACGGCGCACCGCTTCCGGTTGCTCCTGTTGAGCCCGAAACCGAAGAGGAAAAAATACGCTTCGATGGTGCTTTGCGCCGCCGCCAGCTGGCACTTATTCTGGCCGGTAAAATGAAACCGCACGATGCAACAGAACTCAAAGCATTGTTTGTATAACTATTGCCAATGATTGTTCTGAAAACCGAACGACTGCAACTGCGTTTACTTACCGAAGCAGATGCCCCGTTTATGCACCGGCTTATGAACTGTGAGGGCTGGCTGCAATACATTGGCAACCGGAATATTTACACCATCGATGATGCACTTGCGTATTTGCGCGTAGTATATATTGCGCCTTATGCAAAACACGGTTTCGGCTTCTATGCTGTTTGTCTCGAAGGCAGCAATGAACCCGTTGGCACCTGCGGCCTGATAAAACGCGAAGTACTCGACGATGTGGACATCGGTTTTGCCTTTCTGCCCGAACACAGCGGTAAAGGCTACGCTACCGAAGCAGCAACGGGAGTAATGAAACTAGCCAGCAGTATGGGTATTACAAATGTGGTGGCAATTACTACGCCCGATAATGCGGCATCTATTGCTGTGCTGCAAAAAATCGGTTTGGCAAAGCAGAAAACTATCGAACTTAATGGGGAAATGTTGTTGCTACACAGTCAGTAAACATAGGGGCGGTGTCCTTTCGCGGGTTGCCATGCAGGGATGGACTTTGGTTGTTTTGTGTAACTTGTATTTCTGCTCTTTATTGATTCAATACCTTACTGCTAATACATACTTTTGAATGAATGATATTTAATACCCGGTAAATACACAGAAACAATAAATAATCCCAGCTTGACTACAAAGAAAAAATGGCTTAAACGAAGCCTCTGGACGTTTGCCGTAATTTTCATCACTATGAATGTGGTGGCAATTTTTCATTCTTACAAGTTCACACATTTTTCGGAAGATAACACAGAAAAAACAAAAGATCCCCAAAAGCTTACTGCGCTGCAAAAAATAAATACGCTGGTGTTTGGCGTAAGTAATCCACGACCGGAAAATAAGGTAAAGCCACGAACCGATTTTGAGACAATAAAACTAAAAAGTAATGCCGAAATAGAATGTTGGAGTCTAAAGGTTGAAAATGCCAAAGGCACAGTCATTCTTTTTCATGGATACGGAGGTTGCAAATCATCAATGCTTGATAAAGCAGAGATATTTGCCGCACTTGGATTTAATACATTTCTTGTTGATTTTATGGGTTCTGGAGGATCAGAAGGATATAAAACCACCATTGGTTTTATGGAAGCTGAGCAGGTAAAAACCTGCTTTGATTTCGTTGAAAAATCAGGCGAAAAAAATATTTATTTATTCGGTACTTCTATGGGAGCCGCCGCAATAATGAAAGCCATTAGTGAGTATAAAATTTTGCCCGAAGGAATAATACTTGAATGTCCGTTTGGTACGATGTACGAAACAGTGAGTGCAAGATTCAAGTCAATGAATGTACCCACGTTTCCCATGGCCGGACTCCTTGTTTTTTGGGGCGGTGTGCAAAATGGATTTTGGGCATTCGGACATAATCCATCTGAATATGCTTTGGAAATAAAGTTACCCACACTCTTACTTTATGGAGCAAAAGATGAAAAGGTAAGCAGAGAAGAAATTGATACTATTTTCAGAAATCTTCCGGGTAAGAAGAAATTAAAAATTTATCAGAATGCAGGTCACGAAAATTATCTGATGAAGTATAAAGAAGAATGGGCGGTTGATGTGCAGGAGTTTTTATTTGCCAGAAATAAATAGGGCTCATTACTCACACCATATCCACGATCTCCCCATACCGTTCGCGCACTTCATCAAAAATTACGAGCAGCGGATCAAGATCATCAGTCGTTACAAACCGTGTTCTGAATTCTTTGAAATTGGGTAAGCCTTTGAAGTAATTGGCATAATGGCGGCGCATTTCTACAATGCCTAATTTCTCGCCTTTCCATTCTACCGATTTCATAAGGTGTGTGCGGCAAACTTCAATGCGGTCGGCAATGGTGGGTGGGGGCAGGTGAGTGCCGGTGGCAAAGTAATGTTTGATTTCGTTGAAAATCCACGGATAGCCAATTGCAGCGCGGCCAATCATAATGCCATCTATACCGTACCGGTTTTTATAGTCGAGTGCTTTTTCGGGACTGTCAATATCGCCGTTGCCGAAGATGGGAATGTGAATGCGGGGATTGTGTTTTACTTCCGCAATTTTTTCCCAGTTGGCAAAGCCTTTGTACATCTGTGCGCGTGTGCGGCCGTGTATGGTGAGTGCGTGAATGCCTACATCCTGCAGGCGTTCGGCAACTTCCATGATATTGATGCTGCTGTCGTCCCAGCCGAGGCGAGTTTTCACGGTAACGGGCAGCGAAGTTGATTTCACCACTGCTTTGGTGAGCCGCACCATCAGGTCAATATCTTTCAGCACACCGGCTCCGGCACCTTTGCACACGACTTTTTTAACCGGACAGCCGAAGTTGATGTCGAGCAAATCCGGGTGCGTGGCATCTACAATTTTTGCGGAGAGTGCCATTGCTTCTTCATCGCCTCCGAATATCTGAATGCCGATGGGGCGTTCGTAGTCGAAGATGTCGAGTTTCTTGCGGCTTTTGATGGCATCGCGGATCAGGCCTTCGGAAGAAATGAACTCGGTGTACATGAGATCAGCTCCGTGCTGTTTGCAGACGAAACGGAAGGGCGGATCACTCACATCTTCCATAGGAGCGAGCAGGAGCGGAAAATTACCGAGATCAATTGAGGCAATGCGAGCCACGAATGTGTAGTTTTGTGCAAAATTAATCAAACCACTTGGATCAGCTACCTAAGCAACCTTCGCCGGCTGCACTTTTCGGACCGGGTTTCCGGGTAATGTTGTTGCTCACGCTGTTTTTCTGTTGCGGCGGCATTTTCAGTTTGCTTGGATATATTCCGGGCCTTGAGTTTATGCAGGCCGAAAATGACAGCATTACCATAGCTCAGATGCGAATAGCCAATGCTTTGGGTACGTTGCTCGTATTTGTTGTTCCGGCACTTGTGGTGACCAATGTTTTTCCGCCCAACCGGTTTTACTGGCTGGGTTTGCATCAGCGCACACCGCTGTGGTGGCTTGTTGCTGCTGCTGTAATTATGCTGGCTATGGTTTTTGTGGCAAACCCGATAGCCGAATGGATGGCCGGAATAATCAGCGATCCGGGAATTATTAAAAGTGAAGCGGAAACGGCTTTGTATTCAACGCAAATACAGTATATGCCTTCTGCGGG
>JBKDHA010000202.1:0-4895 GCA_046335555.1 Bacteroidota bacterium | reverse complement strand
TTTATTGTTTGGTTTATGAACGCCAAATGTTGGCTGTTGTCTTTTATCCAGAGATAAAGAATCGGTTACTCTAATGACTGGAATTTTGTTGAATCAATTATTGATTGTTAGTGATAAAATATTTCGCGCAAAGACGCAAAGGCGCAACGATTTTTGTTGAGTAATGAGATTTATTGTTTGGTTTATGAACGCCAAATGTTGGCTGTTGTCTTTTATCCAGAGATAAAGAATCGGTTACTCTAATGACTGGAATTTTGTTGAATCAATTATTGATTATTAGCGATAAAATCAGTTTTTAGTAAACATTAAAATTCATTCCGGGCTTTGCGCCTTTGGGCCTTTGCGCGAGAAAATATTTCGTTCAAAGACGTAAAGATGCAACGATTTTTGTTGAGTATATGAGATTTATTGTTCGGTTTATGAACGTCAAATGTTGGCTGTTGTCTTTTATTCTGATATAATATCGATTACTCTGAAGATTGGAAGTGTGTTGAGTCAATCATTGATTATTTGCGATAAAATGAACGCGTCACAAAAATATTAAAATTCATTCCGGGCTTTGCGCGATAAAATATTTCGTTCAAAGACGTAAAGACACAAAGATTTTTGTTGAGATATAACTGTATTGTTCGGGTTAAAGAAACAATACTTGGTATAATTACGATTATTCCGATTCCTTTTTACGAGGATCGTGTTCAATGAGCAGATCGAGAAGCTGCTGCTCGGAATATGGTTTTACGAGATACGCATTCATTCCAGCATCAATACAACGCTGTTTTTCTTCATTCAGCGCATTACCCGTAACCGCAATTATTATCGTATCTGCAATTTCGGGCGTTGAACGGATTTGCAGTGTTGTCTCAATCCCGCTGCGACCTGGCATCTGAACATCCATTAATATAATATGTGCTGGTGTTGCTTTTTGCTTTTCAATAGCTTCGTCGCCATTACCGGCTTCTGTCACGGTTATGCCGTAATGTTCGAGCAGTTGCTGTGCTACAATGCGGTTCAGCTCTTCATCATCACAAACCAATACCTGCATTCCGTTAAGTGCTGTGTAATTAGTTTCGGAAACCGCTGCAGCAGGTTGTGACTGTGCTATGAGCATGCCCGGAATGCTGACTGTAAATGTAGATCCTTGCCCCGGAATGCTGCTCACCTCTAGTGTGCCTTTCATTCGTTCGATGAGCAGGCGCGAAATAGTAAGTCCTAATCCGGTGCCTCCGAAACGGCGGGTAATGCTGTTGTCGGCCTGACTGAAGGCATCGAAAATTGTATTTAGTTTTTCGGCCGGAATACCGATGCCAGTGTCTTTCACATCAATAATCAATCGCACTTTTTCGTTGCTGTCGGTTTCAGCTTTGCACAAGACACTGACTTCGCCGGTTGCAGTAAATTTTACAGCGTTTGCAACAAGGTTAAACAACACTTGTCGCAAACGCATCGGATCACCAATGAGTTGTGCGGGAACAGATGCATCAGTAACAATGCGAAGTCCAATTGCTCTGTTTGCTGCCTCACCTTCAAAAGCCGACTGTATATCATTGAACAATTCGGCAGTGCTGAACGGATAGTTGTCGAGTTCCAGTTTACCGGCATTCATCTTCGAATAATCAAGCGTATCGTTGATGAGTGCAATGAGGTATTGTGAGGCGCGGTTTACCGACTGTACTTGTTTTTGCTGTTCAGTATTGAGTGGCGAGCGCAGCAGTGATCCGGTGAAACCACTGATTACATTAAGCGGCGTGCGCACTTCGTGACTCATATTGGCTACAAATTGTTCGCGTGCCTGTGCAAGTTCTTCGGCATTGTCGCGCGCGCGTTCGGTTTCTAAACGAAGCTTTGACGCTCGGCGGCTGTCGCGGTGAATAAGCAGCGTGAAAAATAATATGAGGATGATGCCTGCACCGGCAAGAGCTTCTGCAATTCTTCTGGATCTTTTTTCTGCAAAACTGGTTGCCGATTTAATGAGATTGGCGCTCTGCCGGAGCTCCTGTGCTTCAAACTTGTCGGATATATCAGCAATGCGCTGTTCAATTTCCTGATTACGAAGCAAGAGTTCAAGCCTTCCGTCGTTGCGGATTTTTTCGGCAAATTTTTCGCGCCAGCGCAAATGATCAAGCGAGCTGTAGATCTCTGCATCGCGCTGTGCTGCGGGAGTGTATGTTATTTTAGTAATGTTTTGTGTAATGGGTGCAGAAGTATCGGCCGGATTTTGAAACGATGAGCCGCTGCGTTTATTCTTTTTACTTTTTGTTATAACCGTATCTTTTTTCGGCGCTGTAGCCGGAGCAATATTTACCCGCGTAACTGTTGTTTCTGCCAGCAAACGGCTGTCTTGCTGTATGCGGTTAATTGTGCTTACCGCTTCATCAAGTACGTTTCCTTCAACTTCCTGAACCGGTGCGCTGGCGAGCAATGCGAGAATATCAAGCCGGTCTTGTGAGAGACTTTCCAGACTATCTGTAAAAAAGCGAAGTGAGTCGGGGAGTTGCTGGCGCAGTGTATCAATATGCAGCGGCATTTCGATTCGCAGATCTTCGAAACGGTCGAGTTCATCTTCGTTTTGACTGAGTGCATAAGTTCGCACAAGATCGGCCGCTTCATTTATTTTAGCCCGCAGCGATTTCCAGGCGGCTAATTTCCGGTTGGGTTCGTTAATTACTTCCACTTCGCCCGAAAGCTGCTGCAGCGAGCGGAATACGAGCCAGATACCCACAGCAAAAATGCCGGCCATGAGCAGGAAACCTAAAACAGCTTTACCGGTAAAAAAGAAATTGCGTTGCTGCATACCGCTTTTGGCGTTCAGGTACTCATCCCTTCAAGAGCCGCACGTGCATCATTTGTAATGTGTCCGGCTTGAGTGTTGAGTGTTGTGATGGTTTCAAGTAAAACATCTCGGTCATCACTGTATGCAGCCTTTTCCAAAGCCTCGAGCTGTGCGCTGATGTCGGCCCGGCCTAAGTAGTGAAATGCCGGCCGCAATCTGTGCGCAGCTAATTTCACTTCCTCGCGGTTATCGGTGCTGAGTGCCTGCTGCATGATTTCCATTTGTTCTGGAATCGATTTCAGGCAGGTTTGCAGCATACGCACCATAAAGGTTTGATTGCCGCGCGACATAGTTTCCAACTCGCCGAGATGGATGTGGCTGTAGTGATTCATGGCGTGATGGAACGAAGTTACGCGGATCATGGGAATAGACGTTTGTCTTTCGTCTTAAAATTGGATCAAAAAAAACACCCACCCTTTTGGGGCGGGTGCAATGAGGTACAATGATTCTGACTGAATCGGATCCGGGCAAACATTATACCTCTTCAGGTTTGTATCCTTGGCAGCTCCCCCTGCCGCAGATACACGGATCCAAATGTCTTCAACCAATTGACCCTGAGTGTGTGTAGAACCCGTGGGTTTATCTGTATGCAAGATGCAACAGAGTTTGGCGAAAGTTGGATATTTTCGATTCTTTGTAAAAAAATGTCGGTAGTTGGAATTGATTGGTCGGCGGGTTTGAATACGCCCGGTAATTTGCCGGATTACAACACCCGCAACCGCTCCATCAGCGGCTTCATTTTAGAACGGCTCACCGGAATTGCTTTACCGTCAACAATAAGTGCATTATCGTCGATACGGGTAATGCTGTCGAGGCGAACAAGAAACGAATTGTGAACGCGGAAGAATGAATTAGCCGGCAGCGACTGTTCCAGATTTTTCATTGTGCTGTGAACAACTAATTTTCGGCCGGCGGCATGAATCTGTATATAATCAGACATGGCTTCGATGTAAGAAATGTCTGAGAAATTTACTTTTTCGAGAAGGCCGTTCACTTTTACAAAAATATGATCGGTGGTAGAAGCTGTTGATGCAGGAGCCTGATCGCGATTTTTATTCAGGCGCATGATGGCGCGCAGGAAACGTTCGTCGGTAAAAGGTTTTACGAGAAAATCATTTACTTCATATTCAAACGCATCTGCCGCATACTCCTTGTTAGAAGTCATCATAATGATTTGCGGACGGCGTTGATCGAGTGTGCGCAGAAATTCGAGCCCGGTCATTTTAGGCAGTTGCACATCAAGAAACATGAGGTCAACCGGTTCACGCATGAGAACCATTGCAGCCTCTGCTGCTGATCCGCAGGACGCAACCAGCGTAAAGCCCGTCAGCTGACTCAACCTGTTTTCGAGGTCAATCCGCACAAGTTCATCATCGTCAACAATCACACAGCGCATAAGCGAGATTTTGAATGTGTTGGGTAAAGATAAGCGAAAGAATTATATCTGATGTGTAACAAACCACCGGAGTTTTTGTGCAGAGGATCGAAAGTTGCCAACCTAAGTTTTTTACGACCGTAAACTTGTGAAAGTTCTAACGCAGGAGGAGGTTGAAATGAATACGCTACTTCGGAAACAACTTTATACAGGACTCATTCTGCTGTTTTTGCTGCTGCTTCAATTCAAATGGTGTACAGCGCAGAATGCTGCAATTGGTTTTCGTTTCGGCTCTGATTTGGGGCTTACTTTGCGCGGTAATGTTGGCAAAGGAGTAGTGGAAGGCATTATTGGTTCTGGCTACAGGCCTTTCCAGTTAACCCTGCTTTACGAGCGGTTTCAACCCATGAAATCGGTTTCGGGTTTACATTTCTATTACGGCGGGGGCGGATATGTTGGACTGTTCAATGGTCGCAGCTGGTATTACGAAGAAAGACGTGGCTATTATCGCAGATATGGCTATGATTATACCGATCCGAGTTTTGGTGTGGCCGGCATTATCGGATTGGAATACAGGTTTTCTGAAATTCCGCTTTCGGCAGGTGTTGATCTTAAGCCTTTCATAAATATTTATCCGTGGTTCGACGGGGCTTTTGATGCAGCACTTAATTTAAGAATACATTTCTGAAC
>JBKDHA010000201.1:0-62313 GCA_046335555.1 Bacteroidota bacterium | reverse complement strand
CGCGCGGTAGGAGTTGGAGTAGTTGGGAAAAGAGTGTTAAATTTACCATGAGGATGGGTGTTGTTTTGTCGTAAAAACAATGTACCTATTTTAGGTACACCATCCTCTCTTTTTTATTTAGCTATTTTGGACAGATGTGAGTGATTTTTTAAGAAATAGGTAATTTTATGAAGGTTTGTGCAAGTTGTTTTTCTGACAGAGAGCTTAAAGGATTTATTTCTTCTTCATCCGAGTTTGGAGACTGTGTTGTTTGCGAATCTAAAAATCAACCGCTTCTAAACGTCTATGAGCTATTTGATTTTTTCCAAGAGTTAATGGATAACTTCAAAGTTCATGAAAATGGTATGCCATTAAGTTCCAAAATTCAATCCAATTGGAGCTTTTTTAGTTCACATAGTTCAGCCAACAAAATTCTGAATTATGTTCTTCCAAGTATACAGTCAGAGGTAATTTCATCAAACATAAATGTTGATTACACAAATGATATTATAGAAAACTATAATCATTGGGAAATACTGAAAGAGGAGTTGAAGTGGAAAAATAGATTTGTAATTAATATTGAGCGTTTGGAGGACCTGGGTTGGGATGGATTTTTTAACACACAATTCGAACTAAAAAAAGAAACACCATTATTTCGTGCCAGATTGCATCATCAAAGTGGAATGCAAGTATACAAACAAGAGGAAATGACTTGCCCACCCAAAGAGTTTGCTAGTGGGGGAAGGGCTAATCCATCTGGGATTCCATTTTTATACTTAAGCGATAATGCAGAAACTATTCTTTATGAAGTAAGAGCATCCTATTTAGACGAGTTGAGTGTTGGGACTTTTGAATTAATACCTGAATTGGAATCAATAAAATTAGTCGATTTTACCGAAGACACTTCTCTTTTTCAATCAAATTCTGGGTCTATAAACAAAACTATAAAGGCTAAATTGTTGAGACAGAAAATAAGTAGTGATTTATCAAAACCAATGCGGAGATATGACAGTGAATTAGAATATATACCGACACAATTCATCTGTGAATTTATTAAAGTTTTCACGGGTGCATTCGGTATTCGTTTTAATAGTTCATTACACCCTAATGGGAACAATGTAGTTCTGTTTGACCAAAACTTAATGACTTGCATATCTGTGAAGAAAGTAAAAATAAATTCTGTCAATTTACAAGGTGTGGAAATAAAGCACTAGGCGGTAACAGCACCTACCCAATAGTGGCGATTCATTGGTTAAATCAAGCTTTGTGCTTCTTTTAAAGTTTCTGCTTGGTTGACAATGAAGTGCTCCGAAATCGCCACCTTCTGGTAGCTGCAAACCGTTATCGGGCATGCTATGACGACAAGTAAAACATACATATCATCATTGGACAAGCAAAAGCAGAAACAACTTGACGAGTTAATTGCAAAGTGCGCGGTTTACTCAAGTGACACTGCCTATGGCGACATCATTGTGCCACGAGACAGTTTTATTGAGTTCATTAACGGCTTGACAAAGATTGGTATTGCTATCAGCTCAGTTGACTGGTGGTGCAATGCGACTGACGAGAACAAGAATACAGGTGGTTGCCCTCATGGATATGGCGGTCCCATGACAAAAGCTGGTTGGTATAGTGAAATGTGCCATGACTATGATGATATTAGTGAAATAGAGCAAGAATTATTTCTACAACTTGACAATGACTTTAAGACAGAAACGATAGAAAAAATAAATTACAGGACAATAGAACTTATAAAAAACAAACGGACAATTACGTTTGGAGACGGGACTTTTTTGACATTCCAAAATAATACTTGTTTGACACCTGGACTAAACCTTTATACACCAAATGACTGGAAAAAGAAGCCGCATGAAAAAAGCACGATGCGATAGAGCTTTGTACTTCTATTTAGGTTCAGAGCTGGCAGACGTTTTGTGCTTCTAAATCCGCGTCTTCGCCAAGCCCGAAACAATTAGCAGGCATTTTTAGGACGACAGAAACGAAATGAAAAAATTCAAAGAAATACAGACATTAGTAATTATTCTTCTTTTGACAGTTTTCAATTTTGGCTGTAAAGAAGAAAACCATATTGACAAATATGACGTTAATATCAAATCATTAAAAACATTGCCAAACGGCTTTTACGCTTATAGAGGTGGCAACATTTTTTTTGACAGCGAAAAATTTATGATTTGGTATACGTTGGACAACTCTGGGAATGTCAAAGACATTTTTAACATTAGTGACCTGACAGACCAAAATTCAGACAGAACAACGATAATAAACAAATACAACATAGATACAACAGACAATAAAATTGTAATGCAAAGGTTTATAGACCTGAGTAGAAAGTACAAATTCGGACACATCAAGGTTGACAAATCAAATAAGATTTCATTTTCATATCGTGACGGACTTTCAGAGCAATTTGTAATGACTTTCAATGACAGTTTGAGAAATAAATATTCAAATAATAAGGACTTTAAACTTTTGACAAATGGTTGGTTTGAGTATATTGACAGATAGAAAAACGCAGGCTAACAAGGGTTTTACGTCAAGCGGGGTGATGTACAAACTTGAAGTTTTGTACTTCTCTTCAAGTTCAGTACCGGTTGATAGTTTAGTGCTCTGAAATCTGCCACTGTGTAAAGCCGTCAAACTTATGTTGCAAGCCATAATGAGAGAAACTATAGACCAAACCTTTGAAAAAAATTATTAAGTGAACACATCGCAAAAATACCCTGAAAACTACTTTGAACATTGGCTAGCAATGTTTATCGTAAATAACAAATCATGGACAACAGATAGTTACAATCAACAAATCGAATTGTATAAGTCTATTGAAGGAAACACTGAATTCTCTTGTTTACAAAACGAGCTAAGAGAAATAATTTTGAATAATGATCTGATCTTGTTTTTAGACGTGACCAGAAGACATAATTTAACTGATACAGAGGTGACAGATTTAGAACTAATGGCACAAACCATTATCAACTCAAATTAGAAATACCAAATATCAATAGCCAGGCAACAAAGCGTTTTAGCAAAATAAATTGATAAGTGCCGCGCTGATGCATTTGTAGTTAATCAAACACTTACTCCCGACATCAAAATCTGTAGTGAAAACGCCGTCAAAGCAAATCCCAAAAACATTACACACACCTGCCACAACTAAGCTGCAAAAACAACTTCCGTTAAAGAATAATCACGCATGCTCCCCAACCATTTTACATCAACATACACAGAGCCATTTTACATTGACGGGCAAACCATTAACATCCCCAAAAGCATTGTGCGTTTTGACAAATGGACAGGCGATCCCGTAAAAGAAACCTTTGGCGGCAAACCCGTGTTAAACGTTTCGGGCAAACCAATGTTTGCTGAGCTTGCCATTATGACGCATTTTCAAAACGACGGATGGCAGGCACGCTGGGTGGAAACTTACGGAAAAACACAACCGATTTTCCTAACCGCGTGGATAGACGATAAATACAAAAACCAAGTTCATGTACCTTTCACCGATAATAAAATTACGCAGCTACTGGCTGACATTGCCACACTGAATAACAACTCTTATTCAGGCTGTTGGGACGTAGTGGCAAGTAAAGGCGACAACCTGATTTTTGCTGAATCAAAGCGCAGCAAAAAAGACAACATCCGCACCACGCAGGTGAACTGGCTTTCCGCAGCCTTGAAATATGGATTGAAACCCAACAATTTTTTAGTTGTTCAATGGGATATGTAAAAAAACGATGTCTTACAGCTTGTCAAACCTGATTGAAATGACTTGAGAAAACTGTCGCAAACACCCCACAAATTTTCGCTTTCAAAGCTTCCAGATTTTAGATTAAGCATTACGTTTGAATAAAAAACAAAAATCATGGCACTCATCAACCCGCACATCAATTTCAACGGAAATGCAGAAGAAGCATTCAACTTTTACCAATCAGTTTTTGGTGGCGAGTTCACGAAAATTATTCGCTTTAAAGATATTGCTAGCGATGAATTTCAGGTTCCCGAGAAAGAAGCGGATAAGCTGATGAATATTGCTTTGCCAATTGGTCACAATTTTCTGATCGGAAATGATGTGCCTGAATTTATGGGGCGTGTGAACGAACATGAAAACCGAAGCAAGATTTCAATAAACGCCGAAAGCAAAGAGGAGGCCGACAAATTATTTAACGGTCTTTCGGCCGGCGGTGAGGTGGAAATTCCGCTTACCGAAAGTCCTGATGGCTCGTACTTTGCCATGTTCAGAGATAAATATGGCATTGAATGGATGGTGAATCTGGAAGCAAAGTAGTAGTGAACGAAAAGCTATAAACCTGTTAAAACTAGAAAACGGACTCTGATAAGCAGCGAGCGGGTTTCTATATTTGGAAACATTTGCTATCTTTGTCCCGTATAAAACACAATATTGAATGAGGTATTTCGAGACAAAATTTTTGGAAGAAGCCAACGAGTTCATTTCGTCGCTTGACCAAAAGACAGCGAGGAAGATCTTTTACAATATTGATCTTGCAGAACAAACAAACGATCCGAAACTATTTAAGAAACTGCAAAATGATATTTGGGAGTTCCGAACAAAATATGCTGGGCTTCAAATCAGACTTCTGGCATTTTGGGACAAAACAGATAACAAAGAAACACTTGTAATCGCAACCCACGGTTTCATAAAAAAAGTTGACAAAGTTCCGGCGAACGAAATTAACCGGGCAATACGATTAAGAGATAACTACTTTACTAAGAAATAAGTAATAAGAGAAATCACATGGCTACCAAAGGATTGAAGACCTATTCACTTGCCGAAATGAAAGATAAGTATATTGGCAAAGCAGGTACAAAAGCGCGTGATGAATACGAATACGAACTTCGTATGGATGTGTTGGGGAAGATGATTAAAGCAGCCCGACAAGAACGAAACCTCACACAGGAAGAACTAGGACAACTTGTGGGTGTGCAGAGAGCGCAGATTTCAAAACTTGAAAGCAGTGCAAACAGCGCTACCATCGACACCATAATCAGAGTATTTGGTGCGTTGAAAGCGGAGATCAATTTCAATGTAAAAATTGAAGACAAGTTTGTTAAACTCGCGTAGCCAACAACTCCGAAAGCTCATCCCACATAGGCTGAAATCCGGCATCGGACAATTCAGCCTTAAAGTGGTTGTGTTCCTTCTGATATGCCTCAATCATGCTGCTGCCATTATCTTTTGAGTATTTTACATTGGCCAGCCTGTCGCAAAGTTTTACATAAGCGGCAAATGGAGTTTTTCTGATTCCATCGTAATAAATACTATTTGCCCGCTCCTTTCTTGTACGTCCTTTTTCGTTTGTTAGAGCATAGGTTATTTCTGCAACTTGAATACCCAATTCGGCCTTTACATGATTGTACGTTTGCCGGCAGTCTTCAATGGTGTCGTGTGTCCAGGCAGCGGCAATTACAACCTCTAATGCATCATCGTCAATTAACGAAGCATATCTGCAGGCGTAATCAACCACCATCTGCAAATGTGTTTCGTATGGTTTGCCGTCGTACTTATGATTGGTTTCGGTATGGCATTTCAAGGCATAGTTTTTTGCCTTTGTAACAAATGCCGAAGAAATGGCTGCAGTCAACGCAGGGCTTGTTTGAGTAAATTGTTCGTTTTTCAAATTCATATTTTCCATATTACTAAATAAAGACTTACTAATTGATGCTTTCATTACTAATTCTTCCCGAATGTAAAGCCAGTAACTCTCAACAACAAATTAATTACACATCAAGCGGCTCACTTTTCAAACACAAGGAGTGCGCATCAAAGATCCGCAGCGCAGAAATTGCTTATAAGTCACTTTGCACTTTACATTCAACATTCAGCACTTAACACTCAACACTTTACACTCCCGAAGGGAGAAGTTCTTGCCGCTTGAAATAATCAACTACCGCTTCGCGCATAAGCTTATGCTGCTGTGCTGGTTTAAGGTGCGGAAGTTTTTCAGTAGGTGACCAGTGCGGCCAGTTGTCGGCATCCGTGCCATCAAACGTATAGTACCCAAAAGGTTCGAGCAGGGTGCAGATGGCAATGTGCATCACATCCAGTTTCTGATCTTTTGAAAACTTGCGGTAGCCTTGTCCGAGCTCCTGAATACCTATAATAAACAGAATTGCCTGCAAGTCGAGATCGCCGCCAAACTGCGGTTCGAGGATCTGAAGCACGTCATTCCATTGCTTGTCTAATTCTTCATCGTGAAGCATACTGCAAAAATACAACCTGTGCGGTTTGGTTTCACGCCGTTCGGGTCGATGTTCACATACTGCTGCTGAAAACATTCGTTTTCTGGTTTACCGGGCAAAGCTTGGGCATGCTACTTTTCGCCCATGAACTTTTTCGATTTGCTGATCATGATTCCTGTGCTCTGGGGCTTCTGGCGCGGGTTTATGAAGGGTGTAATAATGGAGGTAGCCACGCTGGCCGCGTTTTTCCTCGGCGTTTGGGGCGGAATTCACCTTTCTGATAAACTGGCCGATATTATTCGCGGGTGGATGGATTCGCAATCAGAATACATTCCGCTTATTTCGTTTGCCCTTGTGTTTGTTGCCATTCTTATGGCCGTTTACGGTGTTGCCAAATTGGTTGACCGCGTTGCCGAAAAAGCAGCGCTAAGCATTGTCAATAAAATAGCCGGTGGAATTTTTGGCGGATTCAAATTTGTGCTGGTGCTCAGTGTGCTGTTCTTTGTGCTCGATGCAGTTCAAAAAAGCATTCCGCTGCTGCCCAAAGAAATCAAAGATGGTTCATTGCTTTATGAACCGGTTTCAAGAGTTGCGCCAACAGTTATTCCCGGCCTTACCGAAAGCAATCTCGGAAGTATGATTCCGAAGAAAGAAGATGTTGAAGTGGATGTTGATGTGAACCTGAAACTCAAAGACTCAACTACAAAAGACAGTCAGTAATTATGAGATGCTCTTATTTCTTTGTTTACTTCGATTCGGTTTTAAACCGGAAAGAGTTCAGGAAATAATCGGCCTGTTTGTTTGCGATGTAAGCATTTTCGGTAAGCACAAGCACCGTGTAAACGCGCCGGCCAAAAGCAAATTTCCGCACACGTGCCAGACCTGCATTTTCGCCAATAATTACGCGGTATTCGTAACCGGAAATGGTTCCGGCTTTTACCGGTTTGCCTATTGAGTCGGCCAGAATGCCGCCAATTCCCCAGGCGTAAATCTGCACATCGGTATGAAAAAGTTTCTCGTGATAAGAGGCCAGCTGTACAAGCGAATCTTTCATGTTGTAGTTCGAAACCGAGTAGTAAACATTAGAGTCAAGTTTGTTTTCTTTCGGTTCGTAAAACACTTTTACGCTGGATACATCGCCGTCTATTGAGGCCGTATCTTTTGGTGTTCCGGGAAATTCAACCGACCAGGTATCCGTTTCAAAAACATCCCAGCCCGCATTACCGCAGGCGGTAAGCAGAAACAAGAACAACATGGCGGGAAAGAGTTTTTTGAGCATAAATTAGAAACTGTTTAAGAATTGTTTTTGAATTTTGTTATGAGGCCATTTTTTGTCAGACGAGGCGACTTTTGCAGTGCATATCGGAGATGATCTGGGCAAAAAAGTCAACGAAGTATGACGAAAAATGGGACATAATAAAGTCGAAGGATAATTTTTAAACAGTTTCTTAAGCCTGAGCAGGTTCGGCATTTACAGCATCAACACCGGGCAATGATCCGGCTTCAATGTATTCGAGAAGTGCGCCGCCGCCGGTTGATACATAGCTTACTTTATCCGCTAATTTGTATTTGTTGATGGCCGCTACACTGTCGCCCCCGCCAATGAGCGAGTATGCGCCCGCCGCAGTTGCAGCAACAATTGCATCGGCAGCAGTTTTTGTGCCGTGTGCAAAATTTTCCATTTCAAAAACACCCATCGGGCCGTTCCACAAAATGGTTTTTGATGCAGTGATTACCGATGTGTACAGCTTCTCTGTTTCTGGTCCGATGTCAAGTCCCATCCAGCCGTCGGGAATGGCGTTTACGGCGCAAGTCTGGCGGTTGGCATCGTTGGCGAAGTTATCGGCACAAACCGCATCAACAGGGATGTAGAGGTTAACGCCTTTCTCTTTTGCAGCAGCAAGAATATTGCGTGCGGTATCCAAACGATCTTCTTCGCAAAGCGATTTTCCGATGTTTCCGCCCATGGCTTTCACAAAAGTAAATGCCATGCCGCCGCCAATAATGATGTTGTCGGCTTTGCCGAGAAGCTGTTCGAGGATAAGAATCTTGTCCGAAACTTTTGCACCGCCGAGAATTGCTGTAAATGGTTTTTCAGCATCGTGCAGCACTTTGCTGATACCGGCAAGCTCACCATGCATTACAAAGCCGAAGCATTTGCGGCCGGGGAAGAATTTTGCAATCACTGCTGTAGAAGCATGTGCACGGTGCGCGGTTCCGAAAGCATCGTTCACATAAAAATCGCCAAGCTGCGAGAGTTGCTGCGCAAAAGCTTCGTCGCCTTTTTCTTCCTGCTTGTGAAAGCGCAGGTTTTCGAGCAACAGCACTTCTCCGGCTTTCAACGCTGCAGCGGCTGTAGTTGCCGGTTCTCCAATGCAGTCGGTTGCAAAATGAACGTTAATACCGCCCAGCAATTGCGAGAGGTGCGACACCAAATGCTTCAATGAAAACTTATCTGCCGGACCTTCTTTCGGGCGGCCAAGATGCGACATAAGAATGCACGAGCCTCCGTCGGCAAGAATTTTCTGAATCGTCGGAATCGCTGCGCGCATGCGGGTATCGTCGGTAATTACAAACGAATCGTTCAGCGGAACGTTGAAATCAACACGGATCAGGACTTTCTTGCCCGAAAAAGAGAAATCGGCTACGGTTTTCATGTAAGTGATGTGAAAGGAGTGCAAAAATACGGTTTTCGGCCGCAAAAGAAGAGTTGTGTATATTAGAGCAGTAAATATACAGCTATGCGCGTCCTCTACATCATCGGCATTGTACTTGCCTTCTTCTTTATCATTATTATGGCTGCCGGAACAGTTGGCACAAGAGAAGAACGTTACCGTTACAGCTATAACTATGATACGTTTGAATACGATTACTCCACGCCGGCTTATGTCGAGTCAACCTACATTGCCGTAGGTATTTCTATGGTGTATTTTCTTTTTGCGATTACACTCTACATTCTGTCGCTGGTGATTGTGAAAACAACAACAGCAAAAGTGTTTGCCATTATCGGACTTTCACTCACGCTGATAATGGTGATATGGGGTATTGTGATTATCGGAAATCCCAGAAGTATATCGTTTGATGAAGTTGGAGGCGCCTGGATTTTTTACGGAATAATGACCATGGCCATTGCTATAGTTGGCACCGCGCAGGCTTTTCAGTTTCACAATAAAAAGCGGATGCAAACACAGCCGCAACCCAATTGGAATCAACAGCCGCCTTACGGTAATCCGTACCCACCTTATCAGCCACAGCAGCCCTATAATCAAAGTTATCCGCCGTATCCGCCACAGCAGGGTCAGCCTCCGTATCCGCCTTATCCTCCGCAGCAAGGTCAGCCTCCTTATCCGCCACCGCCTCCCGGACAAGCTCCGTGGACTAGGTAGTGCAGGTTCGTTTATGGCTTAAGTAGTTGCAGTTGAAAGTGTGAAATGATGTTCTTTCACCATTATGCTGTTATCGCTGAATGACTATCCGCATTACTTGCTTCTGTTGATCTCCTGTTAAACGAAGTGTGTAAATTCCTTCTGCCAGTTGATCGTTCCCCATTGTGTTGCTGCCCTGCACCAGCATTTTTGTTTGTACGATTTGTCCAAGACTGTTCGTTAGTTCAGCCTTGCAAGCATGTGAAACATTTATCTGGAAATTTCCGCCTGTTGGATTCGGGAAAACAGAAGTGATCATTCCGGAAATTCCATTTGTGCCTGTGCATGCATCCACCATCACCGAATCTATTGCCGATGCTGTGCATCCTGCGCTGTCGGTAAATGTGTATGTGATGGCGAACGTTCCGAGGCCGGCCAATTGCGGATCAAAATTTCCAGCAGTAACGCCGGTTCCGGAATATGTTCCGCCTGCTGGTAACCCTGTTGTGAGCGGGAATGGCGGATTGTTCAGGCAAATCACCGGCATGGCAGCAGTGAAGCTAACCGCGGGAATCGAGCTGAATGTAAGGAAGATGTTGTCTGTAGCAATGCATCCATTTGCATCTGTTACTACAACTGAGTACGTGCCGGTGGCGAATGTGCCGAGTGTTTGCAGCGTAGTGTTGTTGCTCCACAGGTACGTCATTCCCAGATTTCCCGCATTAAGCAAAAGAAAATCGCCGCAGATGGTTGTGTCGTTACCGAGATTCACAGTCGGCGGAGTGTTGATTGTTACTGCAATGGTATCTGCATTCGTGCATCCTGTTGTTGTGTTGGTCACGCTGACATTGTAAGTTCCCGAAGCCGTTACATTCAGCGTTTGCGCGTTGCTGTTATTGCTCCAGAGGAAATTCATTCCTGCATTTCCTGCATTCAGCAGAATTGTTCCACCGCACAACATGGTGTCGGCACCCAACGTAACAACCGGGAGCGGATTTACAGTGACAACTATCGTGTCCATGTCGGAGCAGCTTGCGCCATCGCCCGCAGTGAGCACGTATGTTGTAGTTACTGTTGGAGATGCCACGGTAACTGCGCTGTTCGGGTTGCTCAATCCTGCTGTTGGCGACCAGCTGTAAACCGTTGCGCCACCTGTTGCAGAACCGTTCAGTGTTGTTTGACCGCCGGCGCAGATTTGCAGGTCTGATCCTGCGTTTGCTGCAATGAAGCAGGACGGTACAGAGTTGCAGCAATTTCCGCCAGCGCTGAGGGCGTAGGGAGTTGTGCTCCAGCATCCGTATTGTGTAAAGTAGCTGACCAGCAATCCTCCCGTTGTAGTTTGGAAATACGATTTGATCTGGTCTGCGGTATTACATCCGCCCTGGGTCGAAGTGGTGCTGCAGGAATATGCGCATACAATGCTGCTGTATCCGTTTGGATTGGACAACGTACTCGGCGGAAGAAAATTTACAGAAGTAATTCCAGACGGCGAGTTAATGGTTGTTGTTGTTGGCGAATTGGAACAGTGAAAATTATTCGTGCTCACATATCCGGCGTAACGCACCTCGGTTACATTGCTTGCATAAAGGCCAGTAATATTGATCGTCGTTGGTTCGTAAGTACATACGCCGATCTTGATGTTCGGAATGTTTACATCCACATTGATGTTGAGCACACCACCGTCGTAGTTGCTGTACACCCAAAGATTACCCGCAGGATTGCAGGTGATTTGGGAAGACAATTGAACGGCGCTTGCGGAAAGGAATGCAACGCTCAGCAGGAAGTGGTAGATTTTTTTCATCTGACGCAGTGTTTTTACGAAACAGTTGATGTAAGGTAATGATTTTCAGCAAAAACAGACTTTCGGATTTTGGGGAATAGGTATTGCCAATTTAAAATAACTATATTTGATAGTATCAAATGATACTATCAAATGAAACCACCGTATGATATTACACCGCGAATACTTAATCTGGTGAGTTCAATAGCAGAGAAGTTAGGGGAAGTAAATGCAAATTTTTTAAACAAGCAATCACCTCAATTACGCAAAAAGAACAGAATAAAAACCATTCATTCTTCGCTGCATATAGAAGGAAATACCCTAACAGAAGAGCAAATAACTGCTTTAATTGAAAACAAATTCGTTAGCGGCCCGCGAAAAGATATTTTAGAAGTTAAGAACGCCATCAGCGTTTATGAAAATCTTGCAGCGTATAACTATTCATCTGAAAAAAGTTTTTTGAAAGCACACAAAGTGCTCATGAATGGACTAATTGATCATGCCGGGAAGTATAGAAATAAAGGTGTTGGAATAGTGAAAGGGGCAAAACTTGAACACATAGCCCCGCCCCACGAAAATGTACATTACCTGATGAAAGATTTATTCACGTATCTCAAAGATCCGAATGAATTGACTTTGGTTAAAAGTTGCGTTTTTCATTATGAAATGGTATTTATTCACCCATTCTTAGACGGTAACGGGAGGATGGGTCGGTTGTGGCAAACATTAATTTTAATTGATAAGTATCCGATTTTTGATTTTTTGCCTTTCGAGACGTTGATTAGTACTACACAGAAAGACTATTACAAATCATTATCGCAGAGCGATAAAATGGGTAAATCAACTATTTTTATTGAATATATGTTGTCAGTGATCAATACATCACTTGAAAGTTTACTTGACTATAATAATAGAGTACTAAAGGATATAGACCGGTTGGACTATTTCCTTTCATTGGGCATTAAACAATTTACCCGAAAACAATACATGAATATTTTTAAAAACATATCGTCGGCTACAGCTAGCAGAGATTTGAAAAAAGGCGTTGATTTAAACTATTTTGAATGTAGTGGGAATATGAATCAAACAACCTATACTGTAAATAAAATGCCGGGTTAAATTATATCTTTCGACTTTGCACATACTCATTTTTTATCACATGCTTAATATATAACAAAACAGGCGACCAATAATTGGCCGCCTGTTTTGTTTACAAACGAATTACCTCGGAATTATAACTTAATCAGTTTCGTGTTTTTCAGTTCTCCGTTCACCGACATTACACGCACAAAGTACATGCCCGGGCTGAGGAAGGCAATATCAAGCTGCACCTGCTTTTCGTTGGCAAGATTGTCCTGACGAATTACTAAGCGGCCTTCTTTGTCATAAACAAGAATAGAAGCAGCGCCCTCTGCGGTTGTCAAATCAATGGTAATCATTTCCGAAGCCGGGTTCGGATACATCACCAATGTTGATTCGTCTTTGGTGTTTACAAGGCTTGTGTTTTGCTGAACAGGATCGCCGTTCGGATTGCCGAGACGCGGTGTGCCGGTAATCCACAAATCAAGGTTGTAGCACTGTGTTGCACTGAATGCACTGTTGTAGCCCCAAACACGCAGATAATATGTTCCTGCGGGCATTGCGGCGCGTGTAAATACTTCGTTGGTTGTTCCACCATTTGTGCTTTGCTGAAGAACAACACCGGCAGCATCAAGCAACTGAACATCAAAATCGGCAGGCAGGTTGCTCAGCGAGAAATCCATGCTGGTTGAAACTCCTGTAAGCACAAACTTGTAGAAATCAATATCAGTTGTGCTTGCAATTTGTGCACCAACTGTGTTGTTGATGTTGATGATCGGAGCAGTAGCCTGTGTGTTGTTTGCCTCGTAAGAATCGGCGCAGGCACCGGGTGCGTTGTAAATCCAAACACCGCGGCCATAAGTAGCTACACGAACTTTTCCGGCACCGTTGTTCTGAATATCCAGCTCGTTTACAGCAACACGCGGGAGGTTTGATGTAATGAGCGACCAGCTTGTAATTGTATTGTTGCGGGTGTAAACACCAATGTTCATGCCTACATACAAGTTCTCGGCAGGAGTGTTGTCAACTACAACTGTACGTGCAGCAATTGCAGGAAGCAGTCCGCTGATATCCGTAAATGTTGATCCCGAATTGGTTGAAACACGAACTTTTCCGCCAGTTGTTGCAATCCAGATTTTTGTAGGTGTTGAGGGACTAACACAAATATCGCTGATACTGCCTGCACCGGTAATTGAGTAGGTAGTCCAGGTAGTACCGCCGTTTGTGGTTACATACAGGCTGCTTCCTGAACAGGCATAGATGTAGTTCGCATTTGATGGCGCAACTGTAAGATCAGAAATGGTTGAAGTAATTGTTCCTGAAATCAGAGAGAACGTGCTTCCGCTGTTGGTTGATTTGTAAACACCCGATCCGCCTGCAAAAAGTATAGTTTCGGTTGTGGGGTGAATAGCAAGTGGTGTAACCCAAGCTCCGCCGGGGATTGCCGCCAAATTTGAACGTGTGTTACCGCCATTGGTTGAGCGGTACAACTGACCATTCTGACTTGTGCCCCAGATATTGAGAGAGTTGGTAGGACTTACTAAACCTTCCATACCATCGGCACCAAGCCAGCTTACCATATTGCCGGCCGATTGCATGGCGGTTGATCCGTTGTCCTGTGAACCGCCTGTCCAAACGTTTGTGTTGGTGGGTGCGCTGGCAATGCGGTAGAATTGCATAATACCGAGACCGGTTGAAATGTTTGTCCAGTTGCTGGCATTATCCGTGCTTTTGAAAATACCGCCGTCTGAAAGCGAGAAAAGTGTTGTGCTCACAAATCCGAGATCGTGCACATCCGCATGATTGTAGCCGGTTGCATTGGGCAGCGACCATTCTGTTGTTGCTGTAAAAGAAACACCTGCATTGGTTGATTTCCATGCAATGATACCTGCAATGTGTACTTCGCTTGCATTTGACGGTGATACGCAAATAGCCATATCGTGTGTAGCTTGTCCGCGTGTGTCTGTACCATCAGTAAAATAACCAAAGTAGTTATTTACTGCCGGAGAAACAGAAGCATTGCCGGTAACTTGCGTAACAAACGAAGCGCCTGAGTTGGTAGAATAATACAAGCGGCCGAATGTGCTTCCGCTGGCTTGCACTACATACACAACAGCAGGATTAGCAGGAGATACACCGATAAGGCTGCGGCCAGTGTTGGTGATGCCTTGTGCTGCTCCAAGTACTGTCCAGGTAACACCGTTGTCGGTTGAACGCACAATGCTTGAACTTCCAGACGAATACATCGTGTTCGGATCACCGGGCTTAAACTCAATATCTTCTTTGCTTGAAGTGTGCACTTGTGTCCATGATGTACCGCCATTGGTAGAACGGAAAATTCCGTTGCTGGCTGCTGCAAACACAATGCTTGAGTTTGAAGGGTGAATCATAATCTTAAGGATGTTGCCTGTTGGCCCTGCGCCAAGCACAGTCCAGTTGGCTCCGCCGTCGGTTGATTTGATCACCTGATTGGCTGAGTTTCCTGTACCGGCATAAACAATGTTTTGGTTGGCCGGATCAATGGCAATTGAGTAGATGTGCATCCACAGGCTGTTGTGGTCGGTAAGCGGAATCCACGACGTGCCGCCGTTGGTCGATTTCCACATACCGCCGCCCGGTGAACCAACATAAATGGTGTTGATGGTGCTTGGATGAATAGCCATTGCCACTAAACGCCCATTGCCCGGATTCCAGCCCGATGTTTGTGTCCACGTAAACGGCCCTTGCTGTGTCCAGCTGCCAACTGCTGCAAAACCAATTCGCGCAGCTGAATTTGGTCCTTGCTGATCGTAAAACTGCTGATAAGCGGCTTCTTCTTCCTGCGGATCACGAAGATAGCCCTGTGCATTTACGTGAAACTGACTTTCATAATACCATCGCTGGTAATGTTTGTAGCCTGTTCCTTGTCCCGTGCCAACGCGATTAAAATATTCGTTGGCTTGCGTGTTGATTTCCGTGAGCGTTAAATCACGGCGATTCATCAGATCAAAAATGAAGTCTGATTTTTGTGCTTCCTGTGCATTTGTCCCCAAAAAGGAAAATGCAGCAAAGCAGATGAGAAAAATTTTTTTCATAAGAGTGTGTATTAGTGTTGATGCGAAGTAAAACTAAATTGATTAGAAGTGCTATCTGTTGTTCATTCGAATTTTTAACAGAAATACTTACTATAATTTCAAATAATTTACCACGTATATTTTTTTAATCACAATAAATTAGAATAGCAAACGACTGCAAGTCAAAGCTATATACTTCAATTAAGAAGTCGGATAGTGATAAATGATCAGACAGTAGTCGTGTTTAATTGCTTTCAAATAGAAATTTATAGACACAAAAACTTATAAACAGATCCGAATATCTTAATCGTGATTAATGATTACAGAAAAAAAGTAAACAAGATTCGCCGCTTTTAAATTAATAGGGCGCGCAGAAATCGTTTTTCAGTGGCAGTAGATAAACGTGCAGCAGTTCTTATCTTCGTACTATGTTTTTTCGTGATATTATTGGTCAGCAGGATGTAAAGCAGCGGCTTGTTCAAACCGTTGCCGGCAACCGCGTAAGTCATGCACAATTGTTTTTTGGTCCGGGAGGTTCGGGCACATTGGCATTGGCGCTGGCGTATTCCCGCTTTGTGCATTGTACCAACCGCGGAGTTAATGATGCCTGCGGCGAATGCCCGTCGTGTGCCAAGTATGATAAATTAGTGCATCCCGATTTGCATTTTGTCTATCCCGTAGCACTTTCAAAAGATGTGCGGGTGAGCACAAATGTGATTACGGAGTGGCGTAAAGCATTTCTCGAAAACCCCTACATAACGCTTGAAGAATGGTTCGGGAAATTAGAAGCCGAGAACAAACAGGCCGTAATTGGCACAGAAGAAAGCGGAGAAATTCTGAAAAAACTCAGCCTGACTACATTTGAAGGCGAATACAAAATCATGATTATCTGGATGGCTGAGAAGATGAATCTTCAGGCTGCCAATAAACTTCTGAAAATTCTAGAAGAGCCGCCCGACAAAACACTCTTTCTGCTTGTTACCGAAGGCGAAGACCAGCTACTGCGCACCATTGTAAGCCGGACACAACTCGTAAAAGTGCGCCGCATTTCCGACAATGATTTGCGTGATGCACTCATGCAGCGCCACGGCCTCAGCGCCGAAGATGCCGTCAAAATGGCTTATCAAGCCGACGGAAGTTATGCCGCAGCTCGTCTGCTTTTGGAGCGCGACGAAAATGCGGCGTTCTACCTTGCCGCATTTCAGAAATGGATGCGCGCCAGCCTCAAGTTCGATGCACAGAAAGTAATTGGTTCGGTTGACGAACTTGCCTCTATTGGCCGCGAACGGCAGAAACAATTCCTCGGCTATTCGCTCGACCTTGTGCGCGACAGCCTGATGCTGAACTATGGCGACAAAGCACTCGTGCGCCTCACCGGCGAAGAACTTGGCTTCGTACAAAAATTTGCTCCGTTTGTACACAAAGCCAACGGCGAACGCTTCATCGACGAACTGAACACCGCCATTCAGCACATCGAACGCAACGGAAGTCCGAAGATCATCTTCATGGATCTTTCGTTCAAGCTGAATGAAATGCTGAATGTGCCGAAGGCTGTATGATGCAAAAAGTCCGTGATTTTATTTCTCAGGCAGGTTGGTGGGAATTGCAACGGATCTACCTCAATTTGTTGATGGCTGGTTCGGGTATTGTATTATTGATTTTTGTTCAATTTTTGAAACCAATACACCAGCACTCATTTCAGGCCGGCGCTTTAATTCATGGTATTATTTTTTATGGTGTGTCGGTAAATATTCTTTATTCAATTGTTTACTTTTTACTGATAGCCGATTTTCGGAAACGTTTTATTGAAGCTAAAGAAAAATGGCAATTGTTTCGTACTTGGGCATACAGACGAATGGTGTTTATTGGAATTGCCTATAATTGTTTTCTTGCCGTTTTGGAGTTTTATTATCGCGTAAACTAATTTTTCAAACAAAAACTGCAACGAGTTTTACGATCATAAACAGTATAATCCACCGCAGCTTCTGGTTTAGACCTCCGCAACTTCTAGTTTAGACCTCCGAGGTTTATTAAACCTCGGAGGTCTGAGTCTTAAACCCCGGAGGTCTGAGTCTTAACCACCGGAGGTCTGAGTCTTAACCCCCGGAGGTCTAAACAGCATAAAAATCACCCAACTCAATCTTTAACCCGCATCCGCATCCAAAAACCCCTATTTTTGCAAATTACCCTGCAATAATCTTAACCAGACCAGTTCTCAGCCCTAACCGGCTCTGACT
This sequence comes from Bacteroidota bacterium, assembly GCA_046335555.1. Taxonomy (GTDB): domain Bacteria; phylum Bacteroidota; class Bacteroidia; order Palsa-965; family Palsa-965. The sequence goes on along the minus strand of JBKDHA010000201.1, from coordinate 44,603 downwards.
GTCAAAATATATCAACGCGCACTATGGGATGTGGCGGATGTTCAAGCGGACGCGGATGCAGCACAGGTTCGCCGGCGGGTTGCCGGAATAACGGATCATGCGGCTCCGGAGGTTGCAACAAACTGAATGTATTCGACTGGCTGTCGAACATGGAACTGCCCGGAGGCCAGCAGGCTTTTGAAGGCGTGGAAATCCGGTTCAAAAACAGCCGCAAAGAGTTTTTTCGCAACTGCACCGGTCACGGCCTTGCGGCTGGCGACGTAGTCGCAGTTGAAGCCTCGCCGGGGCACGATATCGGAACTGTTTCGCTCACCGGCGAACTCGTGCGCACACAAATGGCGCGGCGCGGGCAGAAGGTTGACGTTACCGAACTCAAAAAGATTTACCGCAAAGCCAAGCCTGCCGATATTGAAAAATGGCAGGAAGCACAGGAGCTCGAAAAGCCAACTATGGTACGCTCGCGCGTGCTGGCTACCGAACTCGGCCTGCAGATGAAAATCGGCGATGTGGAATATCAGGGCGATAAGTCGAAAGCCATTTTTTACTACACCGCCGATGACCGCGTTGATTTTCGCGAACTCATCCGCGTAATGGCCGACGAATTCCGCATCCGTATTGAAATGCGGCAGATTGGTGCGCGGCAGGAAGCAGCCCGCTTAGGCGGCATCGGAACCTGCGGGCGCGAACTTTGCTGCTCTACATGGCTCAGCGATTTCCGCTCTGTAACCACCAGCGCAGCCCGCTACCAGCAACTTTCGCTCAATCCGCTCAAGCTTGCCGGACAATGCGGAAAACTGAAATGCTGCCTCAACTACGAGCTGGATACCTACATGGATGCGCTCAAACATTTCCCCGAAACGGTTGAAATTGAAACCGTGCGCGGACGTGTACGCCATCAGAAAACAGATATTTTCCGCGGTTTGCTGTGGTACACATTCTTTGATGAGCCGGATAAGTTTATTCCGGTACCGGTAAGCCGCGTAAAAGAAATTGTGGAAATGAACAAGCGCGGCGAAAAACCGGAACTGCTTGTAGAAGTTACCGAAGAAGCTCCCAAGAAAAAAGAGCCTGATTTCGAAAACGTGGTTGGACAAGACAGTCTTACCCGTTTCGACAATACCCGCCGCAGCAAAAACAACAACAAGAAAAAGAAAAAAGGCGGCGCCGAAGGCCAGCAATCTCAGCCACAGCAAAAGAGCCAGCCGCAGCAAAAACAGCCGCGCCCCGAAGGTCAGCCGCAAAAGCCGCAGCAGAACCGTCAGCCGCAGCAAAAGCAGGCACAGCCTAACCAGCCGCGTCCGGAAGGCCAGCAGCAGCAAAAGCCGCAGAGCAATCAGCAGCAGCCGCGTCCGCAGCAAAACCGTCCGCCGCAGCAGAAGCCGGGTCAGCCCAATCAGCAGCAGAACCAGCAGCGCCGCAACGATAATAATCAGCGCCGCGGAAATAACAACAACAACAATAACAACCGCAACCAGCGCGGCAATCAGCAAGGCCCGCCGCCGCCGGCACCACCGCCGCCAACTGCACCACCTCCGTTTATCTGATGCAGCCGATGAAAAAAACGCATCTGCTTTCTGCCGTATTCGCCCTCCTGCTGCTTCTGGCAGGGTGCGACAGCGCACGGGTTTTTGAAGAAAATCGCGAAATGGAAAACAGCAGCTGGAATATGAACCAGAAGCTGAATTTTGAATTTGATATTCCGGACACCCAAACGCCTTACAACCTTTACTTCAACCTCCGCCACACCGACGATTATCCGTTTGCCAATATCTACGTATTCTTTCACACCACCGTTCCCGGCGGAGAAATAAGTACCGACACTGTTGAGTTTCAGCTGGCCAACCCGCAAACCGGCGCATGGTTAGGCAAAGGACAAGGTGAACTGCACGACTGCCAGATGCGTTTCCGCACCGGAATGAAATTTACAAAAGCCGGCCACTACAAGCTCGAAATCGAACAAGCCATGCGTTCCGAACAGCTTGATGGTATTAAAGATGCCGGTTTCCGCATAGAGCGAGCCGAGTAATTCACATCATCACAAAAAAGCTTTCAGTTAGCTCCTGAACTACTAAGAAAGCCCTTGCACTTCCGAGCCAGCGGCAGAAATCCATTTGCTTTCAAAGACTTTAGCAGAAATGCATTTACATTCTAAGTCTTTCGGAGAGATGCCTTTGCTTTCCAAGTATAAAGCAGAAATGCATTTGCATTCTAAGTCTTTTGGAGAGATGTTTTTACTTTCCAAGTTTAAAGCAGAAATGCTTTTGCATTCTAAGTCTTTCGGAGAGATGCTCTTGTCCCCCTGAGCCCAAAATGCTCTTGTCCTTCTGAGCCCCCAAATGCTCTTGTCCCACTGAGCGGAGTCGAAGTGGGACAAGTTTTGTTAACTTTGGGTTATGATAGCCCTGCGTAACCTCCTTTTCTTTTCCCTTCTGCTTTTTTGCTGTTCAACCTGCAAAGAAGATATTCCGGCAGTTTCATTTCAAACGAAGCACGTTGTTATCATTATTATTGATGGTCCGCGCTGGACTGAAACCTGGGGCGAGCCAACACGGCAGTTTATTCCCGGCCGTGTAAGTTTGATGCAGCAGGGTGTAATGCTCACCAATTTTCGAAACGAAGGCTACACGTACACAAACGCCGGACATACGGCTATGACTACGGGTTATCACATGCCAATTAACAACAGCGGGCAGGAATTGCCGCTGGAGCCGGGCATTTTTCAGTATTTCAGAAAAGCGAAATCGAAGCCGGCTGATAAGGTTTGGCTGGTAGCCTCAAAAGACAAACTCCACATTCTAACCGATTGCCAGAATACAAACTGGCAAGGACAATACCGTCCGAGTTTTGATGTGGGAGTTGGCGGCCCGGCTACGGGCTACCGAACCGATTCAGTTACACATGCACATGCGCTCAATGTACTTGCCACACATCATCCGGATTTAATGATGATCAGCTACCGCGAACCTGATGTGACCGGGCATCAGAACGATTGGCCGGGCTATCTTCAGCAAATCCGCATTACAGATCAGTATGTAACTGAGGTCTGGAATGCGTTGCAAAACGATCCTTATTACGCAGGTACAACAACCTTGTTTGTAACCAACGATCACGGCCGGCATCTTGATAATGTTTCCGGCGGATTTGGCTCACACGGCGATGCCTGCGAAGGATGCCGCAAAATAGAACTGCTGGCTATTGGTCCCGATTTCAAGCGTAATGTTGTAAGTGATATTTACGCCGATCAACGAGATATTGCACGCACAACTGCTTATCTGCTTGGATTCCCAATGGAAACAGGACAGGGGCGCGTACTTGAAATGCTTTTCCGCTGATTAAATCAGCCTTTCCCTAAACCGTTATGGCTTTTTTTCGCAGCAACTGCAGTAGCAGTTAGTGCGGCTTAAATTAGTTCTCCTATCCTCATTTCTTACCTTAAGTCAATGGACTGCGCCTGAACGCGAAATTATTTTTGCGCTGAATTTTTCTAACAGCAAAAACGATGCGCACAAAATTATTTACGCTTACATCAGCAACACTTTTTCTTGTACTAATTTTTCTCTCGGCGTGTACTATCCAGAAAAGACGCTATTACTCCGGTTATCATGTAGAATTTCTGAAGAAGAATCACTGGGGAGAATGGGATAAGAAGAAACATCAGGAACCAGAACGAGCGGTTGACTCTGAGAAGAAGGATACGCTGATACCGGTAACAACTCCTGTAAATCAGCTAAAGAAAGAGCCATGTAAAATTGAAACCAAAGACACTTTAATAAAGCGCTCAAATTTATTGCCGGTTGATACAGTTCGTTTTCAGAAGCATTCGGGAGACAGTATCAGAAAGACTGAAAAAGCGAAGAAGAAAGATCCAACCGACAAGGAAACCGAGAATAAATTTTCTAACCGAAAATGGGCGATAATTCTTGGCCTGTCTATACTCCTGATGGCACTTACAGCGGGATTTGCAGTTCCTGCACTGGGCGGATTATTTGTGCTGGGCAACACTGCACTAACCGGAGCTTTGGTAACAGCCAACTTCGGACGGTTTGTTGCCGCAATAGCCGGATGGGGCACTATACTGTTGCTTGATGTATTGATTGGTTGCGGAGTTATCAAGTATTACAAAAAAGAGAAGCCGAAAATAAGTGCAGTTGCAGGTCTGCTGCGCATACTTTATTCGCTGGTGCTGGCTGTGGGAATTGCGAACCTTATTAAAGCTGCTTTGGCCAGTTCGGCAGCATCCATTTACAGCGGCATTGCAGCGTTTAATTTGTTTTGGGGATTAGGACTTATTGTTTTCGGGTTTCACCTTATTGCACTTGGTATTACCTATCAAAACGAAGGAGGGAAAAAGTGGGTAACGATTGCTATAAAATCGCTGCTCATTCTGGCCGGTGTGGGCTACATAGTTCAATATGTTGGTGTGTTGATTGTTGTCAATCCCGTGGTTTTTTCAGCTGCAGTAGAAGCCATTTTTATCATTCCAATGATCATTAGTGAAATATCCTACGGCCTGTGGAAACTGTTCAAGGGCGGGAAAAACAAGCCAGCCGGCCGAGGGAATTGAACAATTAATAACTAGTTAAATAATAAATAATGGAATCAAATAAAATGAAAGCCGTAGTATGTACAGCCTACGGAACTCCAGACGTGCTGCAAGTACAATTGGTAAATAAACCAAAAATAAAGCCCAACGAATATCTCGTAAAAATAATTGCCTCAACCGTTAATTCTGGTGATGTGCGGGTTAGAGCCCTCAGAGCAAACGGGATACAGCGCATCCTGATGCGATTGATTATTGGATTACGAAAACCCCGAAAGCAAATTTTAGGAACTGTGTTTTCGGGCATTGTAGTAGGCAAAGGCGAAAACACAAATGAGTTTGCAATTGGCGATGAAGTGTATGGGTTAACTGGCTTTGGTTTCAGCACACATGCAGAGTTTGTTGCTGTGAAAAGCAACAGTGTAATCGCACGCAAGCCTGTTAACGCCAGTTTTCAAGAGGCGGCTGCAATTGCTTTTGGCGGACAAACCGCACACTATTTTTTGCATAAAGCCGGAATAGCAGCCGGTGCCGGAAAACAAGTACTGATCTATGGAGCAGCGGGAGCAGTTGGCACTGCGGCGGTGCAAATAGCAAAATATTTTGGCGCTAGAGTTACTGCGGTTTGCAGTGAAAACGGCCATGAACTCGTCAACAGCATAGGTGCCGATGAAATTATTGATTACAAAAAACAGGAGATAAAAAATCTGCTCGGCAAATACGACATTGTTTTTGATGCTGTGGGTAAATTAACACAAAAGGATGGGCGTTGTTTGTTAAATTCAAAGGGTGTTTTTTTTACTGTAGGAGGTTGGCAGTATGCCCCAGAACAGAAGGCACAATTGGAGTTTTTGAGCAAACTGTTTGAAGAAGGGAAATACAACGCAACCATTGGCCGCGTGTATAATCTCGTTGATTGTGCAGAAGCACACCGGTATGTGGACACCGACAAGAAAAAGGGGAATGTGGTGTTAAGCATACAACATGAGCATTGATTAAACACGTTAACCCTTTGAACGCTGAAATCTGCCGCAAAAATCAACAACAGTTGCCGCAATCACTACACTTGTTCAATATTTGTAACACCTGTAATTCTCTTTTCAAACGCCCCCCGAAATTCCTTACTTTTGAACCGCTATGGCAAAGAAAACCACTGCCGGATCAACCGAAACTGCCGGATCCAATCCGAACCGCCGCTTACTGCGCTGGTTCTGGATTATTGTACTCACTCCTTTCGTTTCACTTTTTCTGCTCATCGTTGGGCTGATTCTTTTCTCCGACCTTCCGGATGTTGAAGAACTTCAGAACCCGGAAAGCAATCAGGCAACTGTTATGCTTGCGTCTGATGGCAGCGAAGTAGGGCGTTTTTATGCAGAAAATCGCGTAAATATCAGCTACAACGAAATCGACAAAGACGTTATCAACGCGCTCATTGCCACAGAAGATGTGCGTTTCAGAGAGCATTCCGGTATCGACAGAAGAAGTCTTGGCCGTGTGCTTGTGAAATCTGTCCTCGGCGGCAATCGCAGATCAGGCGGCGGCTCTACCATTACACAGCAGCTTGCCAAAATGCAGTTTCACAAAGCCGATTATTCGAGCGCTTTGAAACGCGGAACACAAAAAATTAAAGAGTGGATTATTGCTGTTCGCCTTGAACGGCTTTACACCAAAGAAGAAATTCTTACACTTTATCTCAACAAGTTCGATTATACCTACAATGCTGTCGGACTTAAATCGGCTGCTAAAGTGTATTTCAACACAACTTCCGATTCGCTGAAAATTGAAGAAGCCGCAATGCTGGTTGGAATGTGTCAGAATCCATCTCTCTTTAACCCGATCAGCCGACCAGACACCGCTCTTTTTCGCCGCAATGTGGTACTTGCGCAAATGCGAAATGCCGGACATATTACAGCTGCGCAATACGATTCTATTTCGAAATTGCCGCTCAAGGTTACTTTCCGCCCCGAGAGCCATAAAGAAGGCCCTGCGCCGTATTTCCGCGAATACCTGCGCAACAACTTTATGAAAAAATGGTGCAAAGAACATTTGCGCCCCGACGGAAAGCCGTATGATTTGTATCGCGACGGATTAAAGATTTACACCACCATTAATCCTGCCATGCAGAAACATGCCGAAGCTGCGGTTACTGAGCACATGACAGCACTTCAGGCGCAGTTCAATAAATCGCTGGTGAAGAAAAAAAATGCACCGTTCAGTTATCGTGTTTCAAAAGACGAGATTGATCAGATTATGAAATCGGCAAAAAAACGCAGTGATCGTTATCAGAACATGAAGAAGGCCGATGCTTCTGAAGCTGAAATCGAAAAAGCATTCAACACCAAAATTAAAATGTCGGTATTCTCCTGGCGCGGAGATATTGATACACTTATGTCGCCGATGGATTCGATCCGTTATTACAAAGGCTTTTTGCAAACCGGATTTATGGCTATGGAACCGCAAACCGGTTATGTGCGCGCATGGGTCGGCGGAATTAATTTCAGACACTTTCAATACGATCACGTTAAAGAAGGCCGCCGTCAGGTTGGTTCTACCTTCAAACCATTTGTTTATGCACTTGCAATTCAGGAAGGCTGGTCGCCCTGCGATCAGATTCCGAATGTGCGCACCTGCATTACGCACAACGGCCGCGAATGGTGTCCTGACAATTCAGACAATAAACTGAACGGGCAAATGCTTACCATGCGTAAAGCACTGGCAAACTCGGTAAACTATGTAACCGCGTTTATCATGAAGCAATTCGGACCTCAGGCGGTTGTTAACTTCGCACAAAGCGTTGGCATTACTTCTCCGCTTGATCCGGTTCCTTCACTTTGTCTGGGTACTGCCGATATTTCGGTGTTTGAAATGGTGGGAGCCAACAGCACGTTTGCCAATAAAGGCACTTGGATTGAACCCACTTTCATTACCCGTATTGAAGATAAAAACGGAAAAGTACTCGAAGAGTTTATTCCGAAAAGCCGTGAAGTATTGCGCGAAGAAAAAGCATACCTCATGATTAATCTTATGCAGGGTGTTGTAATGAGCGGTACTGCCGGCCGTTTGCGCGGCCGCTATAAACTCACTAATGCTATTGCCGGTAAAACGGGAACAACGCAGAACAACTCTGACGGCTGGTTTATCGGTCTTACGCCAGAACTTGCAGCAGGCGTTTGGGTTGGCGGCGAAGATCGGAGTGTGCATTTCGACAATACCAGCGAAGGGCAGGGTGCCAGTATGGCGCTTCCTATCTGGGGCTTGTTCTTTCAAAAAGTATATGCCGATAAAACACTGAAAGTGTCGAAAGGTGAATTCCCGAAACCAAAAGGAAAAATCCAACTCGATCTCGATTGCTCGAAATACGAAAAAGACGACGGACCGTTGTTTGATGATGGCTTCGACGATCAGTTGTTCGGAGATGAAGACTTGTAATAAAAAAGATAAGCGAACGTATGAATAAAGTTGTTTCCGGAGCCGATGAGGCCATCCGCGACATAGAAAACGGAGCCACCATAATGCTTGGTGGCTTTGGCCTTTGCGGCATTCCCGAAAATTGTATCTCTGCATTGGTACGCAAAGGAATAACAGGGCTTACCTGTATTTCCAATAATGCCGGAGTAGATGATTTTGGCATTGGTCTGATGCTGAAAACGCGGCAGGTGAAAAAAATGATCTCGTCGTATGTAGGCGAAAATGCAGAGTTTGAACGCCAGCTTCTGAGCGGCGAACTCGAAGTTGATCTTGTTCCGCAAGGTACCTTGGCTACTCGCTCTATGGCTGCCAAATACGGAATGCCGGCCATTTGGGTAAAAGCAGGATTTGGTACAGAAGTAGCTCAAGGCAAAGAAACACGTCGTTTCGATTTTCAGGGCGAAGAAGGCGACTACATTCTGGAACCCGCTTTTAACGCCGATTTTTCGATTGTGAAAGCGTGGAAAGGCGATAGATTCGGAAATCTGGTATTCCGCAAAACGGCACGCAACTTTAACGATCCGATGGCCGGCGCTGCAAAAATTACCATTGCAGAAGTTGAAGAACTGGTAGAGCCGGGCGAACTTGATCCCAATCAGATTCATATCCCCGGCATTTTCGTGCAGCGCATTTTCAAAGGCAACGATTACGAAAAACGCATTGAACAGCGTACCGTTCGTAAACGTCAGTAAAGCCAATTGTTTCACCACATTACGACATCAGACCATGTTAGATAAAAACGGAATCGCAAAACGTATCGCACAGGAACTCCGCGATGGCTATTATGTAAATCTTGGCATCGGAATTCCTACGCTTGTAGCCAACTATATTCCTGCCGGCATCAATGTTATGCTGCAATCAGAGAACGGAATGCTGGGCATGGGTCCTTTTCCGTTTGAAGGCGATGAAGATCCTGATCTCATCAATGCCGGTAAACAAACAATCACCGAAATTCCCGGCACTGCTTATTTCGATTCTGCACTCAGCTTCGGAATGATTCGCGCAGGCAAGGTAGATCTCACCATTCTCGGCGCTATGGAAGTAAGCGAGAACGGCGATATTGCCAACTGGAAAATTCCCAACAAAATGGTGAAAGGTATGGGCGGTGCAATGGATCTTGTTGCTGCTGCCAAAAACATCATTGTAGCTATGCAGCATGTTAACAAAGCCGGAGAATCAAAGCTTCTGCCGCAATGCTCATTGCCGCTTACCGGTGTAGGCTGCGTGAAGAAAATTGTAACCGAGCTTGCCGTGCTTGATGTTGTTCCCGGCAGAGGATTTATACTTCTCGAACGTGCTCCCGGTATTTCGGTTGATGAAATCCGCAATGCAACAGCCGGAAAGCTTATTGTCGAAGGCGATATTCCTGAAATGCAGCTCAACTGATTTTGAACACGCACAGCAATGTTTAATAAACCCCGCAACATTCCGCTGCCGCTTGCTGCTGTAGCTTTGCTTGCGGTTGGTTATGTTGTTGTGCGCGCTTTTCTTGTGCCGTTTACCTGGGACGAATCGTTTTCATGGCTCATGTATGTGCGCGGGCACGATTGGTGGCCGGAGATAAATTCGGAAATGGCGGCCAATAATCATTTGCTCAACACTTGGCTTATGCGGCTGAGTGAAATGGTTTTCGGTACAAGCGAATTTACATTGCGTTTGCCCAATGTAGTTTTCTCGTTACTGTATTTCACAGCCGCTTTTTTCTTCGCAAAAAGACAAGAGAAGACACTTGCGCAGCTTGCTGTTTTTATTGTGCTTGCCGGGCATCCGTATCTGCTCGATTATTTCGGAATAGCCCGTGGTTACGGACTTGCAAACAGCCTTTTGCTTTTCGGATTTTGGTTGTTGTGGAAGTGGTGTAATGGAGATAAACTGTATTATGCAGTTGGTGCACTTGCTGCTTTTTCACTCAGTTGTTTTGCAAGTTTAACGCAGTTACATGTGCTTGCCGGAGCAACTGTAGTTGTTGTTTTACGCTACCTTACACTTGCGTCTTCTCGTCAATGGGAAGGACGTTTTGTTCGTGTACAGCTTCTGCTTTTGCCTGCTGCAATTGCGTTTGGATTACTGGTTCCGTATTCAATGGAACTTAAAGAGGCGAATGCCTTATTTTTTGGACCGAGAGGAAGTTGGTTTCAGGGCACCTGGTACTCCGTTACAGAAAGAATGCTGTATGAATTAAACTGTCCGGAATTTATTCTCAATATACTCGCTGCGCTGCTTATGCTGACAGCGGTTTCGGGAATTATTGCTGCGGGAGTAGTTCTGTTTCGCATCATTAAACGTAAAACAAACAGCGAAACAGCATTCCTGTTTTTGCTTGGAGGCATTGCAACTGCTGCCGTTTTGGGGCCACTGCTGCAATATAATCTCCTGAAAACAAAACTGCTTTTCGAGCGCACAGCATTGTTTTATATTCCGCTGCTTGCATTACTATTTGTGCAATTGCTAAGACATATCCCGAAACAAAAAATTGCAGCAGCAGTGCTTTATACATCAGCAATTCCGGTACTGCTTATTGTTGCATTTGCCGCGAATTTTAACCGTGTGAATGACTGGGCAGATGAACAGGATATGAATTTAATTATTGCCGAAATCAATAAACAGATAAAACCGGCAACCCCAATAGCCATTGCCTCCGACTGGCAATTTTATCCTGATCTCGAATTTGCTTTGGCCATGAAGCGATTTAACGGAGGTGTTAATTCAAAAGATATTCATGACAGTGATCTTGTGTTTGATTATCTGCTTGTGTATGATAAGGAGATGAAGAAGTATCCCAATTGCGAAACCGTAAAAAAATTTCCGCGATCCCAAACATCTCTTCTAAAATGCAAATGGTTTTCTGATCCGGAACGCACACAACTGCTAACAGAAAACTTCGAGAAGGTCAATAGCCGTATGCTAACGAAAACATACACAGACAAACAGGGGAAAGTTAACAGAGCACTTCTTTGCGGCGGAGAAAATACGTATCCCTGGGATATTAAATATGCTGTTCCCGACTCTCTTTCGGGAAAATTCTTGCGTTTGCATACTTCATTTGATGCCCAGCGTGGAATTGAGAGAAACGGATATAATATCGTTGTAATGCTTGAACGGGGAGGAGAGAGAATTGAAACGACAGGGCTGCGAATAGATCATTGTATTTATGAAACAAACAAATGGAGCACTGTTTCGTCTGTTGTTCCGCTCCGAACACCGCTGCAAAGCGGAGATACCTTGCTGATACAGTTTTTTATGCCTTCGAAAGGCGAAATGTTGATAGATAATATTTCTTTTTCTGCAGAGACTTTTTCTCAGCATTGAGACGCTTTTTTGGCTGTCCGAACGCCTGAAAACGCTATCTTTCGGCACTATTTCCAGATGAATACTCCGAAAAAACTCAGTATCGTTATTCCTGCCTATAACGAAGCAGCCACAATTCACCTTATTCTGAATAAAGTAATTGCAGTTGAGCTTGTTGCAGGTATAACCAAAGAAATTGTCATTGTGAACGATTGTTCCAAAGACGAAACTCAAAGCGTGGTTGAAAAATACATTGCTGATCATGCGGGTCATGACATCAGGCTGTTCAATCAACCCTACAATCAGGGTAAAGGAGCTGCGCTGCACAAAGGCATTGAAATCTCAACCGGCGATTATATTATTATTCAGGATGCAGATCTTGAATATGATCCGGCCGAATATAACATCCTGCTCAAGCCCATTATTGATGGTTTTGCTGATGTTGTTTTCGGATCACGTTTCATGGGAGGCCGTCCGCACCGCATTCTTTTCTTCTGGCATACAATAGGCAATAAGTTTCTCACATTCCTCTCGAATATGTTCACCAACCTGAACCTTTCGGACATGGAAACGTGCTACAAACTGTTTAATTCAGCAATGGTGAAATCACTTCCGCTTCGTGAAAAGCGATTCGGATTTGAGCCGGAAGTTACCGCCCGTATTTCGCGCATTCCTAATGTGCGGATTTATGAAGTTGGTATTTCTTACTACGGCCGCACCTATGAAGAAGGGAAGAAAATTGGCTGGAAAGATGGTTTCCGTGCAATTTACTGCATTCTCAAATACAACATCTGGGCCCGGAAGTGAAAGCTTTCCTTCATCGCACATTCACCGATAAAGGTTTGCTGCTTGTACTACTTGCAGGTCTTCTTCTTACACTCTTTTTTTTCGGTCAGCTTGTGATGCATCCGAGCTCCCGCTACTTCGGTTTGCAGGGCGACGGGATGCAGATTTATTACCAAACAGCGTATCACGTAAAGTACGATACCGCTTGGTGGCAGCAGCAAAGCATGAATTATCCTGACGGCGAAAATCTCTTCTTCACAGGAGCTTTGCCGATGTACACCAACATCATGAAAGTGTTTGGTTCAGGCGCTGCTGAAGCATCTATCGGAATACTGAATTTACTCATGCTTTTTTCTCCGCTGTTCGGAGCCATTTTTCTGTATGCCTTATTCCGGCACCTTCGTTTGCCTTGGTGGTACGGCGCATTATGCGGATTGGGTATTATGTTTCTCTCGCCGCAGATTGGGAGAATGAGCGGACATTACTCACTTGCATTAAGTTTTTTACTTCCCGCACTTATTTATTCGCTCGTTCGTTTTTACGATTACCCAAGACGCAGACTGAGTCTGTTCATTGGCCTGCTTTTGCTTGCCGCCGGGGGAACACATCTTTATCTTCTGGTGTTTTGTCTTGCCGCCTGCGGCATGTATTGGTTCATACTTTTTATTACGCGTGATCGCGGTTTTGGGCGATTGAAATTTGTACTGCTTCATTTTTCACTGCAGGTTATTCTTCCGGTGCTGCTTATACAGCTTACCGTTATGCTCACCGATCACGAAACCGACCGCACCGCAGTGCCGTGGGGATTTACAGAATATATCGGTAACTGGAGCAGTATTCTTTATCCATATCAGCGCTTTTATGAGCCGCTTGTTAGTCCGTGGTTTTTCCCGAAAAATGCCTCTTACGAAGCGGTTTCCTACATTGGAGTTGTAGCTGCGGTTGGGCTGTTTGCTGTTGTTATCGTGCAGCTTGTAAGACTTGTTCGCCGCAGGTTCGATTTATTGCTTTCGGTTTCGGATAAGAAAGTGATTAATATTTTATGCTGGACATCGTTGCTGTTGGTTTTCTTATCGTTCGGCTGGCCGTTTTTGTTTCACGAAGACGGAAGCTGGCTCAAGTATGCCGGGCCGTTCAGGCAGTTTCGGGCTTTGGGGCGTTTCAACTGGATGTTTTATTACATGATTAATATTCTTGCGGTTTACCGGCTCTGGAAACTTGCCGAACACCGTAAAGGGAAATTCGGAATGATTGTAAGAAGCATTGTTCCGTTTGCTGTTCCGGCTATGCTGCTTGCCGATGGCTGGGATCATTCGCGCAAGTTTGAAAAAGACCTCAACAACACATTTGCAGTTCTTGAGGATACAGAAAACGCATTGCCCGAAAATCGCTGGCTGAGGAAATTGAAAACAAGCGATTATCAGGCAATTTTACCTTTGCCTTATTATCACAATGGCAGTGAATGTGCCGGAATTGTACCCGACGATCATGCTATATTTAATATCACCTATGCTGTATCGCTGAAAACCGGATTGCCAATGCTGTCTATGCTTTCGGGGCGAAGTTCAATAGGGAAAGCTAATGAACATATTAATTTAATTTATGATCCGGTAAAGCCACTTTCACTGCTTAAACGTTTACCTGATCAACGCCCGTTTTTAGTATTAGCAAGAAAAGGCGGATTAACTAAAAACGAACAGGAGTTAGTTGATCTCGCAACACCGCTTTATGAAACGCCAGAGTATAATGTTTACAGCTTGTTACCGGTAAAAATTGCAGAACGTGTTTCGGCGCAGTATAATAAGCATGTGGCAGCATTCAATGCGCAAAAAACCTGGCCGGTTTGGCCGTATATGAGCACCGACTCGCTGCGTACTTATGCTTGTCGCGATTACGAAGAATTGAAAGGCAAACCGTTCCGGGGCAAAAGCAGTATGCAGGGAACAGCAGGTGGTTTCAACGAATTGTATTACGCAGAAATTCCAGGTGCAAAAATCGGAAACAATACAGCATCATTCTGGTTTGCCGATTATCAGAAAGATCTGTACGGAAGAACAACAATTGAACTCTCGCTGCACACCGGCGACAAAGTAGATACTGCAATTTATTGCGGAATGTTCAGAGCAGTAAAAGCATTGTCGGGCAGCTGGGCGCTTGCAGAAGTTCCGTTTATACTGAAAAATCCAAGTCAGCGTGTGCAGATTGTTGTGTGGAATCACGAACTGCCAAAAGAAGCTCCGCTACTTTTTGATGAGTTGCAGATTAAACACGACAGCACACAACTTTTTGATGTGCAGAAAGATTCTCTACAGCATAATAACCGCACTTATTACCGAAAACAGTGACCGAACTCAGTTTTGTTTTGCCTTCATACAAAGGTGCTGCACAATTGGAGCAGGCGCTTCCGGCTTTGCAAGATTGGCTAAAGCGGTTAGGCAAAACGGCTGAAATTATTGTTGTTGATGATGGCTCTGGCGATAACGGAGCTACCGAACGTGTTGTTTCTGCTGCCGGCTGTAAGTTTATCGGACTTCCGGAAAACATGGGCAAGGGCGGTGCTGTTCGTGCCGGAATGCGTGCGGCTACTGGTCGTTTCCGGTTGTTCACCGATGCCGATGTTCCGTTTGATGAAACGTCAATGGAATTGTTCGTTCAGTATCTCAGCGAAAAAGAATACGACATTGTAATTGGCGACCGCACGCTTGAAGCGTCCCGCTACTTCACTGAAATTTCAGGAGCACGAAAATTAGGCAGCGGAATTTTTACCTTTTTTGTAGGCCGCTTTGTTACAACCGGTTTGCACGATACACAATGCGGACTCAAAGGCTTTCGTGCTTCGATAGCCGATGATCTTTTTGGTGTTTCAAAACTCAACAGCTTTGCGTTTGATGTGGAACTCCTCTACATTGCACTGAAACGTAACTACGATATAAAACGCCTTCCGGTTGTGTTCAAGAGCACGCACGATCAGTCGAGTGTAAGTCTTTTGAAACACGCGCCGGGAATGCTGCTTGATCTGTTCCGCATCAAGTGGAATCATATTCGCGGCCAATATAAACGATTAGCATAACCAACATGAACCGAGACCTTACCAATGCAATTCGTTATGTAATGGATGAATGGATTCCGCCTGTGATCCGCGACAGCCGTTGGTTTATGTATCCGTTTTTCTGGTTTGCTTATCGCGGCCGGAATATCAAAGAGGTGATGGATTTCAAAAGCCGGGTCTATAGTTTTACACCCGAAGACTACGATCGTTTCTACAACAATCTGAATACAATTTCGCGCAATCGCATTACCGATATCAATAAACCAAGCTTGGCATTTATTCTTGATAATATCGACTCTTCGGCCGAATCGCTGATTGATGTTGGATCGGGAAATGGTTATTTGCTGCGCACTATTCGCGAACGTCATCCGAATCTCAAGCTCACTGCATTCGATATAAAAGACAAAGACGATTCGCCCGAATACACTTATGTAAAAGGCAATATAGAACAAATGCCTTTTCCCGATAAATCGTTTGATGTGGTTACCTGCAGCCACACTGTTGAGCATTTAATAAAGTTGGAACAGTGTATGAAGGAATTAGTACGCATTGCCCGGAAACAAGTGTTTATTGTAACGCCTTGTCAGCGCTACTACTATTACACACTTGATGAGCATGTGAATTTTTTCCCGTTCAAAGAAAAATTAACTTCTGCGATTCCGCTCGAAAAATTTGAATGCCATAAGCTGAATGGCGACTGGGCGTATCTCGGGAAAATTGAAGGTTAGTATTTCTTTGAGATTAGTTTTCCGGGAAACGTATTTCTGCAAAGTCAATTTTTGCAGTGCCCGATTTATCTGATAGTATTGCATAAACAGCATCCTCATAGTCAACTGTATGAGAGAATTCTCCAAACCAAGTATATTCTTTGTCTTGTGCTGCAGTTGATGGCATCACTATATTTTGCTCCCAGGTTATTATACCGTTTCGCAATCCAATAATTTTAAGATCAACAGTTGGGTTTTTCCCCTGATCAGCATATCTCAATCGGAGGGTGAATTTTTTTCGGGGCGGGAAATACAATCTTCCTTGATAAAAGAACAGCGGAATTCCTTCGGGCGTTATTGCTGCTGTGCCTTTCAGTTCCGGATTATCAGTCGAGCAATTATTGTAATGATGAATAAGTACATTTTGTTTTGTTGTTTCAAACTGACGTGTTATAATTCCCTGATATTCGGGATTGGTTTTACCCCAGATAAATCTGTACTTATTGGCGCTCATTTCAAACTGCGGAAAAATTCCGGTAACAACCTGATACGTTTGAATTGAAGTGAGCAAAATGAAAAAAGTAAAAAGAGGAATACCAATTAGCAGACGGTATCCGCTCAGCAGGCGCGAAATCAGAAATGCCGCCGGAAGAATAAAAAACGGATAGATGTCAATATATGGTCTTAAACCGTAACTATAGCCAAAGTGCGGACAACTCCAAGAGCCGTTTATATACATCATCAGAATAATTACTGCTGCTGTTCCCACAGCAAGCAACCATTTCCGAAGGAAACCCATCAATATTAAACCACACAATGAAAGCAGAAGTACCGGGAAATAAATGAAAAGACCTTTTTCAAATTCCAGCAAGGGAGAAAAGAATACAGGATTACTAAAATCAAAGCCTTCATTTTTATAACTCCAGATAAAAAACTTGCCGGTTTGCCAGTAATAAAACAGAAACTGCAGAGAAACAACCGAAAGAAAAAGCAGCAGTGCTCCAATCGTAAGTCCGATGCGATGCATCAACTGGCGCCAAAACAAAATCAGTTTTTCTTTATCATCTGTCATGAAAAGAAATCCTAAAAGCACAACAATATTGACAGGTCTGATTAGCACAACAATGCCCATCAACAGAGTCGCAGGCAACAGTAATTTGTATTGTCCGGCAATAATTTTTCGTTGGAGCAACAGTAGCAATGCTATGCTAAAGAAAGAATAAACATGAGACATTGACGGCTGCCATACTGCATAGTAAAACAGATTTGTTCCGTAAACGAATAGTATCAGTACAACAAAAACAACAAATTCTTTCAAGCCAAAACTCCGGAGCAGTAACCAAAGTGCGAGGAGCCCGGCAAGCAGATAAAAAATGGCTGCGTAGCTGATTGCTTCGTAATAACGTCTTGAATATCCGTTTGCCGGTTTTCCGTCTGCTTTTGTCCATAAATGAGCAACGGCAAAAAACGGACTCAGCAAAACGGCTTCTCCGCAATAGTATTTGTTTACTTTACTGTTCCCGACTTTATTGAGATACGGTTGCAGGGTATCTCCCTCCGGAACAATTTTGCGTATCGATTGGTATGAGGGATCATTATAAATAAAAAGAGATGGTAGTTGCGCATAGTAGCCATGTCCATCGAGAGATACAGTCCACCGCCAGTGCTCACCAGCAAATTCACGCTGCGAAAGGGTTATTCCGCTTATTCCAGTAATGAGCAAAAGTAATGCCGGCAAAGCATTTTTTCTGACCAAAGTCAGGATATTTAAGGGCGAAAAAAGTTTCATAGACTGGAGATCTTACACAGCACCCTGCCGCATTCGTTTCTCCACCATCGAGCGGCGAATATCTTCGAGTTCTCCTTTTGGAATAGCATTAATAAGCTTGCGTGTGTATTCGCATCCGGGATTTGCATATAACACGTCTGCATCGCCCATTTCCTCAATCTTTCCTTGATTCATCACCACCATGCGGTCGCTCATGAACTTTACAACAGAAAGATCATGCGAGATGAAAATATAGGTGAAGCCAAAATCTTTTTTCAGTTCGTTCAGCAAGTTCAGTACCTGCGCCTGAACAGAAACATCGAGCGCCGAAACCGATTCATCGCAAATGATAAAACGCGGATTGAGGGCTAATGCCCGCGCAATACAGATCCGCTGCCGCTGTCCGCCCGAAAACTCATGCGGATAACGGTGAAAATGCGTTTCATTCATATTCACACGCCGCAGCAATTCAATCACCTTCTCTTTCCGCTCCTTATCGTTTGCACCGATTTTGTGAACACGCATCGGCTCCATAATCGCGCTGCCAATGGTGAGGCGCGGATTGAGTGATGAATACGGATCCTGAAAAATGATTTGCATATCCTTGCGCAGCAAACGCATTTCGCTTGCCGGAAGGTGAGTAATATCTTTTCCGTCGAAAATAATTTTACCTTCTGTTGGTTCAATTAGTCGCAGAATAGTGCGCCCAAGTGTAGTTTTTCCGCAGCCTGATTCACCAACAAGACCAAGTGTTTCGCCGGGATATACATCAAAACTTACGTCGTCAACTGCTTTATTCCATGCAATAGTTTTACCCAACATGGTTTTGGCTGTTGGATACCATGTACGTATATTTTCGAGGCGGAGAATAGGTTCCTGTGCGCGAAGTTTTTCCTGCTGTGTGCGGCGTTGCTCGGGAGTTACCTCTACATTGTGAATCATGTCGGTAACTGTGCGTTTGCTTTCTGTCAGCGTTCCGTCTTCGGCTGTTGTCATGAAGTCGGAAACGGTAGGCAGATAATGCAATCGCTTATTCAGCGGCGGGCGGCAGGCCAGAAGTCCTTTGGTATAGGGATGTTGCGGATTAGCAAAAATTTCGAGTACCGGGCCTTGTTCTACAATCCGGCCTTTGTACATCACCACAACTTTATCGGCCAATTCCGCAATAACACCAAGATCGTGTGTAATAAAAATGATGCCCATGTCGTGCTCGCGCTGGAGTTTGAGCATGAGATCAAGAATGGTTTTTTGTACAGTTACATCAAGCGCTGTTGTTGGCTCATCGGCAATAAGCATTTGCGGATTGCACGACATCGCCATGGCAATCATCACACGCTGCTTTTGTCCGCCCGAAATCTGGTGCGGATACTTCTTGAAAATCTCAGCCGGATCAGGAAGCAGCACTTCCTCAAACAGGCGCAGAGTGCGGATTACAGCTTCCTGCTTACTCACTTTTTGATGCAGGCGGATGGCTTCCATCACCTGATTGCCGCAAGTATAAACGGGATTCAGCGAAGTCATCGGCTCCTGAAAAATCATTCCGATTTCGTTGCCTCTGAACTCGCGCATATCCTTCTCACTCATTTTTGTGAGATCAACAATGCCTTTGGTGCGCGAATGGTAAATGATTTCTCCGCCAGTGATTTTGCCGGGCGGATTTGGAATCAGACGCATCACGGAGAGTGCTGTAACTGATTTTCCGGAGCCGGATTCACCAACAACACCAACGGTTTCGCCTTTGCGCACGGTGAAGCTGACATCGTTCACGGCTTTTACCGTTTCGTCGCCGGCTCTGAATTCTGTAACAAGATTGCGAATGTCGAGCAGTTCACCGCCCGTTGGTTCCTTCAGTTCCATCGCCTTAAAAATAAGGTTTTCGGCTGACTTACCGGAAAAATATCAGCGAATTACCAGCGAGTCTCCGGAGGGTGGGCGCGGCTCGAAAGAACGGTCGTAAAATTCTACCGAAACTACACCATACAGATATTCTTCAGATTCCTCACGAAGTGTAATTTTTGCAGGTCGCTTTCCGGCCGGAACTTCCCAGATATAGCCGAAACCGGCATCATACGGTGTGCCGTATTTCTTCGTGAAATAATTTTTGAAATCGGCAAACAGTTGCGCTGCCGACGATTCTTTTTTCTGATAAATCATCAATGTAACAGCATTCAAACCTTTTGTGTCAAACGAACATTCATACGTGTATTCGTTTGCCGAATCAATTTTAGCTTCAAAAAACAGGTATTCGTTTTCGGTTGAAGTGCTCAGACTGTCGCCGGGAAGAACCATCTTTTTCACCTCTTCGCTGGTCATGCCCAGCTCTATGCCGTGAAAAATGCCGTCGTCATTGTCAATCACACGCGGCACAATACCGGTGAACTGTGAAACAATTTCTTTTTTCGGAGATGGTTCAGATGAACATCCGGCGAGAATGAAAAGCGAAATCAAAGGATAAACGATCAGGCGCATGGTAGTTATTCAAACTTGATACGAAGATACACTAACCGCAAATACAATCAGAGTTCCGCAATCAAATCCTGATCAACAACAGGTTCGCCGGTAATTCTCAGATAAACCTGAACTAATGTAGCCACATCTTTCCCGCAGTATTTTACAATGCGCGGTAAATCGTTTTCCTGCCAGTAAACATGATGAATCTTGCTGCCGTCGATATCGTCTTTGGGCGATGGAATGCCAAACAGTGCGGCCAGTACATTGAGGCTGGTAAAGCTTTTCCGGTCGCCAAACTTCCAGAGTTCCATGGTGTCGATAAACGAGGTTTCCCAGGGTTTTTTGCCGGCCACATCAAGCGCGGGCGGAACAACAATGCCATTTACCAGCATGCGCCGCCCGAGAAACGGGAAATCAAATTCCTTACCGTTATGTGCGCACAGAAATGTGCCTGCCCGACTATAACGCGAGCGAAGAAGTTCGGCAAAATCGCTGAGGAGTTGTTTCTCATCGCTACCGGCAAACGCTTTCAGGTGCAGCTTTCGGCGGCCGTCGGGTGCTTTTACGAGTGCGCCAACAACAATGCAAATTACTTTGCCGAACTCAGCATAAATGCCGGCACGGTCATACACTTCGTCTGCTGTGGCTTCGGGCAGGCCGCGCTCACGTTTTATCTGTTCGGCTTTCAGATTCCAGAGCTCCTTCCAGTGTTCAGGAAGTTTATCATAGCCTGATTCTGCCGGAGCAGTTTCAATGTCGATAAATAAAATGTTTTCGGCCGGTGTGTATGTGCCCATACTGCGAAGATGCAGAAAATCAGCCGATCATTACACCTTTGCGTTCAAGTACCGGAACCAGTGTAAAATTGGCCGGCTTAATGGTTTCGGGAAGAAACACAAATTGCTTGTCGTAAACCTGTTCGCCAATATAAAAACTCACCCAAAACTCATTGCTTAAACCAAAAGCAAAATCCATTATCGGTTCAACCTTAATAGCTGTGTTTGGAGCAAGATTTTCAAAGTAATGACGAAGCGTTGAGGTTTGGCGGCGCTCGCCGTCTATTTCACCATATCCGGTAGAAGTAATAAATACATTGCGCAACGCAACATCTTTGAGATTGATCAGATAAACGCCCCATTCGTCATCATCGCGTTCTGCTTCTTTCATTATGGCAACGGCCACATGCTCAACTTTCGGGATCTCAAAATCTTTTTTCATAACGATCTGCAAATATCGCTAAACAACCTCAAATAAAGCAACAGGTTCATTTTCCGTACATACCAATTGCGGCATCTAAGTAGTAATGTACATCTTCGGGAACATCATCGCTATCGTTGGGCAGTCGTTTTTCGCCGAGACGCACAACAATCATATCAAGATCCGGAATGCAAAGCACATACTGCCCTAAAATTCCTCGGGCATAAAAAATCCGATGGCCTTTGTAATCGGGAATCAGCCACCAGCTGTAGCCGTAATCGGTGCAAACACTTCCGTCTTTTCGTTTAAGCCCTGCAGGCTGAACCGATTGTGTTGCATACATTTCAGGCACAAGCTGTTTTCCGTTCCAGCGTCCGCTGTCGAGATAAAGTTTTCCGATACGTGCAAAGTCGCGTGCATTGCTGTTGAGGCAGCAGAAAGTTTTTTCGTCGCCGCCTTCGTGGTCGAGGCTCCAGAAAGCGGGTTGTTCGCA
Source organism: Bacteroidota bacterium (assembly GCA_046335555.1). GTDB lineage: Bacteria > Bacteroidota > Bacteroidia > Palsa-965 > Palsa-965. The sequence goes on along the minus strand of JBKDHA010000201.1, from coordinate 22,856 downwards.
GCCGGCCGGTCCCCAGAGGCGTTCTGTGGCATAATCTGCTACCGGCTTTCCGGTTGCAGCCCGCAGCACAAAGCCCAGCAATTGCGTGTTTCCGCTCAGGTACTCGAACGTTTGTCCGGGAGCTGTATGCACTGCTTTGTAGCCAAATGTGAGCTCCCGAAGATCGCTGCCGTAGTAGGATTCGGCCGGATAGGCGAGGGGATTTACATAATCCTCATCAAACGAAATGCCTGAGCTCATGGTCAGCAAATGCCGTATTGTAATGCGCGACAAATCGCCGGTTTTGTACTCGGGCAAAAAATCGCCAACCGGCTGTTCGATGCTTTTGATGTAACCATCCTGTATGGCGCAGCCAACCAGAATGCTCATCACTGTTTTTGCCATCGAAAACGAATTGGTAGCGCTTTTCGATGAAAATGCGCCCCAGTATTGTTCATGCAAAATTGTATCGCGACGGATCACCAAAAAAGCTCCGGTTTGAATCGCATTCATTTTTGCAAGAAGGTCGGGCGGAATTTCTTTTGCATTGAGACTTGCAGCTTGCGGCCACGCCTGCGGTGTTATTGCTTTTACAACACGGTTGTCGAAAATTTCATATTCCCCTGCCGACGGACCGCTGCGGCCTTTGAGGTAAGTATTCCAAACGCCTTTATACAAATAAGTACGTCCGCTCAGCAAAATAAATAAATTAGCCGCAGCAAGAATAAGCAGCAAGGCAATACCGAAACGCTTCAGGAATTTTCGCATAATCAAAAAGCTTAATCATTGAAATATACAACGCTTTCGCCAGCACAACTATTCTGTAGTACGGAAAATCAGCCAAAAAAGTTGTGCGATGAATTACAGCTAAATCAGTTTGCAGCCAAACTCCTGCTCAAAATAATGTGCGGTCAGCTTTTTTACATCTTCCATGTTTACTTCATGCCCAAGTTCCTGCTGCATTGAAGTAACTGCTTTATCATCGATACCGCAGGGAACAATTTTTGAAAAGTAATCAAGATTAGTATTTACATTAAATGCCCAGCCGTGCATGGTCACCCAGCGACTTGCACGCACGCCCATAGCGCATATTTTTCGGGCACGTTCATCGTCTTGCGGATCAAGCCAGACACCGGTGTAGCCCGGATAACGATCACCTTTGAGGCCATATTCAGCCATTACGCTGATGATTACTTCTTCGAGTTTGCGGAGGTAAAGATGAATATCGGTAAAGAAATTATCGAGATCAAGAATCGGATAACCGACAAGCTGACCGGGTCCGTGATACGTAATATCACCGCCGCGGTTGATCTTATAATAGGTGGCGTGAATTTGGCGCAGTCCTTCTTCATCCACCAAAAGATTGCTTTCGTGTCCGCTTTTGCCGAGTGTGTAAACATGCGGATGCTCGCAAAACAACAATGTGCTTTGCGTTTGCTGCTGGTCTTGGTGTGGAATGTCGCGGTTGCTGAGTTTTACAGCCACCACCTGCTGAAATAGTTCTTCCTGATAGTCCCAGCAAGCCTTGTAGTCGATAAGTCCGAGATCGCGAAAAGCTACGTTTTGCATTGTGGCCGGCGGCTATTTCTTGGAAAGCTCGCCTTTAAGGAAATTGATCACATTCACCTCAACAGCATCAACACCGCGCAAATCAGCAAGTTTAACTGAGAGCCAGTCGCCGAAATGAATGAGCCAGATGACTTTTTCGATAGGCGAATTGCCGTGTGCAGTTACTTCAAAAAAGCGATCAGTAATGCGGGTAATGATTTGTTTGTTAATGTCGATGCGGAAATTGTTGCGCTCGTATTCGTCAGGATCGCGCAGGAGTATTACTGCAAAGTCGTTTCCTCCGCCGGCCCAGCCCACAAGTTCGTTGTGGTTCATTTCGGGAATAACGTGGTGCCAGCAAAGCATTTTTGCGTTTTCATTGATTTGCTGACGCAAGCGAATGGCAACACCTTCGAGTTGTGTTGTGCTGTAGATTACCGGAATACGGTTAAAGAGATCTGAGGCTAGTTTAGTTGCTGCAGCCGAAATTTCATTTGCTCCTGCAGCAATAGTTGCAGCGGCTTCTTTTACCTGCGAAACAATGTTTTCGGGCAAAAGACCGTGAAACGCAAACACACCAAGCAACTGTGTCATTGAATAACCGAGACACGAGCGCGGCGGCATTCCTCCGGGAATAATGATCAGATCATCGCCGCCTTCGCGGGCCATATCGGCAACTTTTCCGCCTGATGTGATGCACACAATATGTGCACCTGCTTTGCGGGCTTGTTCAAAACAGGCTATAGTTTCCTCCGTATTTCCTGAATAGGAAGAAATAATGGCTAATGTGTTTTTACCCGTAAAGCCCGGAATAAAGTAGCCTTTAGTTACCGAAACCGGGACAGGAGAGGAAAAGAAAGCGAGTTCACTTACAATTGTACCGCCAATTCCGGAGCCGCCAAGTCCGGCAATCACCACATTTAAAATTTGATTTTCAGACTTTCGGAGTTTCGAATGATGAAAAATTGTAACAGCTTCTTCAAGCTGCAGCGGAAAACGTTCAACAAGATTTTGCATTGTCATAAGTCTGCATACGATTCAGGGAGGCATAAAGTTAAGCAAAAATTGCAGGATGGTTTTATTTACAATTTACCTCCGGGGAAATAACCGGGGTTTTTCTTTCGCCAGGTGGTACATTATTTACGATAAGTGCATTAAAAAGCACGATGCAGAAAATTAAAAGAGATTAAAGTTTTGGATTTGCACTAAACAATAAGTCCAATGCGGGGTTTACATGGTGTGTTGCAACCACAGGCTCTAATAAACAAATGAACAACATGATGAAAACAAAACACTTCCTATCAATCGCAGCGGGAATTTTGTTTGGTGCTTTTACCCTCAATGCACAAACAGCCCGTATCCAAGTTATCCACAATTCGGCGGATGCAGCAGCAGCAACAGTAGATGTATGGCTGAATGACACGCTGTTGATTCCTGGTTTCCAATTCAGAACAGCTTTCGGCTTTGCAGATGCTCCAGCCGGTGTTCCTTTTGATATTACCATTTGCGCCCCTGGCAGTCAAGATACAACCAATGAAGTAAAACGCTTTAGCGGACTTCAACTCACAGCCGGCGAAAAGTATGTAATTGTTGCAAATGGTATTGTAAGTACAAGCGGCTATTCGCCCGCTCCGGCTTTCAATCTCGACATTTACGGCCTTGGTCGCGAAACTGCTTCAAATCCGGCAAATACCGATGTTTTGGTTGTACACGGTTCTACCGATGCACCAACAGTTGATATTGTTGCTCCGGGAGTAGGTACGTTATTAAATAACGTTTCTTACCCGCAATTCAGCAACTATCTTGAGCTGCCAACTGCCGATTACAACATTCAGGTGCGCACAGCATCAGGAACAGATGTAGTTGCTGAGTACGCTGCTCCGCTGCAAACACTCAACCTCAACGGTGCTGCATTGGTTGCGGTTGCTTCAGGATTTTTGAATCCTGCTGCAAACAGCAATGGCCCGGCATTCGGTATTTGGGTAGCACCGCCTACTACAGGTCCGATGATTCAGTTGCCGCAGGTAGCTGTAACCACATCACGCGTACAAATCATCCACAACTGCGCTGATGCAGCCGCTGCAACAGTTGACGTATGGCTGAACACCACACTTATTGCTGATGATCTTGACTTCCGTACCGCTACAAACTGGATGGATGCACCTGCCGGTGTACCGTTTGATATTACTATTTGCGGCCCTAACAGCACTGATACAACATCAGAAGTTGTACGTTTCAGCTACGATTCACTTCAGGGCGGAAACAAATATTCAATCATTGCCAGCGGCATTGTAGTTGCTGCCAATTACAATCCGGCTCCGGCCTTCTCACTCGAAATTTTCGACCAAGGCCGCGAGGTAGCTAACAACCCGGCAAATACTGATATTCTTGTGTATCACGGTTCAACCGATGCACCTACAGTTGACATCGTTGCTCCGTTTATTGCTACACTCGTAAACGATATTTCTTACGGCGATTTTGCTCCGGCATATCTTGAATTGCCTACCGCCAACTACAATATTCAGGTACGCACAGCTACCGGAACAGATGTAGTAGCTGAATACTCTGCTCCGCTGCAGACACTCGCTTTGGCCGGACAATCAATTACAGTAGTTGCTTCTGGTTTCCTTGATACAATTGCAAACAACAACGGCCCTTCATTTGGTCTTTGGGTAGCTCCTGCTACACAAGGTAACTTGATTCCGCTTCCTTTAGTAGCAACATCAACAACTCGTGCACAAATCATTCACAATTGTGCTGACGCAGCTGCTGCTTTGGTAGATGTATGGGTGAATGATGATTCTGCAGTAGTTAACTTTGGTTTCCGCACAGCTACTGAGTTCCGTGATCTTCCTGCCGGTGTGCCTTTTGATGTAACCATTTGCGCACCCGGAAGCGTTGATACAACCAATGAAGTAGCACGTTTCACTTACACCCTCAGTGCTTCAAGCAAATATATTCTTGTAGCCAGTGGTATTGTAAGCGCAACAGGCTACAGTCCTGCACCGGCCTTCACCATTGAAGTATTTACCGGTGCTCGTGAAGAAGCTGCAATTGCCACAAACACCGATGTTCTGGTGTTCCACGGTTCAACAGATGCACCTACAGTTGATGTAGAAGAAGCGTTTACAGGTACAACATTGGTAAACGATGCAGCATATACCAACTTTGCAGGTTATCTGCCGTTGTCCACAGCAAACTATAACGTAAGCGTAACTGATGCAACCGGTAACACAGTAGTAGCATCATACCTTGCACCGCTTGCAGCGCTTAACCTTCAGGGAGAAGCCATCACAGTTCTTGCTTCTGGTTTCTTGACTCCGGGCAACAACAGCAACGGTCCTGGTTTTGGTCTCTGGGTTGCACTTGCTTCCGGCGACAGTCTTATTCCGCTTGATCTTACCACAGGCATCAGCGAAACCGATGCAGTGGCTAACATGGTAATGTTCCCGAATCCGGCACAGAACAATGTACAAATTGCTTACTCACTCGAATCGCCTGTGCAGCTGGGTATGATTACCCTCACCGACATGAGCGGTCGCACCGTGCAGAACATTGATCTTGGTTCACTTTCAGTAGGTAACTACATGCAAGATGTACAGCTTGCCGGACTTGAGAGTGGCATTTACATTGTAGAGCTGATGATGGACGGAAAAGTATCACGTCAGCGTCTTGTAATTGGAGAGTAATAAATATAAAGTTTGATTATGTGAAGTGGGTAGGGGGTGATAATGCGCTTTGAGTTTCATCGCTCAGGCGCATTCAAAAGCAAGGAGTCCGAACATTTTTGTTCGGACTCCTTGCTTTTTATTTTTTACAGATCAATAGAGTCTGTTAGGAAATTTTCTTTTTAGAGGCTGTTCAAATTTTATCCTTCGGCTTTGTTATGGTGGATTTTTCCCCATCCTGCGTTGCATTTCTTGTCGATACTTTCTAAGTATCGACAAGAAAAGCGCCTTGTCTGAGAAAAAATCCGCTCATAACAAATCTCAAAAACAAAATTTGAACAACCTCTTAATGATTTCGCATCTTTTTTGATTGCTCTTCGTTGCTTTTTTCTCAGAGACCTTCCAGGTATTCGTCCAAAAAACGCCTTAATCAATTAAAAAATCTATCAAAATCAAAGCAAAACGAAATCCCCTAACAGGCTCTTAGATTAAATTTAATGCGATGTTGCAACTCTAAGTTCATCTAAATCTAAATCCGTTGAAAACCTTGTCTGAATACCCTTATCCTCTTCTATAGCCTGATAAATAGATACATTTTAATAATACGTTGTAGCGCGAAGTTCGTCTAAAACAAGATCCGTTGAAAACTACCGTAAAATAAAATGAATAAGACCAACTTGCTTTTGTTCTCCTATGTTTTGAGACATAAACAAAAGATTAAAATAATTATAATTAATTGCAAACGGTTGTTTCATGTTATACATTAGCCAACAACAAAGTCAACTATTGATTTTGTATTAACACCCTAACAACCTAAAACATGAAAAAAACAAAACGCTATGCTGCGACAGCAGCAATAGGAGCATTGTCGCTGCTGAGTTATTCTGAGCTGAATGCGCAAAACTGGCTTACAGGAGGTAACGTAGTTGCTGCTGGCCAATTTCTTGGTTCAACAAATGCAGCCGATTTAGTCTTCCGAACAAGTAATACAGATCGGATGCGCATAACATCAACCGGTTTAGTTGGCGTTAATACAGCATCCCCACAGGATCAACTCGATGTAATAAGCACTTTCCGCGTGAGCGGTGGACAGTGGGTTCGTTTCGAGTCAACAGCTGCCAGAAGCGCAATGCAAACTCGTCAAAGTCACTACGATCAGTACGGCGCAACTCTGAGCAGTGTAATCGGTTTTAATGGCGCTCCAAGCGAATTTGCATTAAGTGCTTTTACTGAGAATCCTGGTAATCGTATCCTCACAGCTACAACAGATCGCTTTGTTGGTATTCGCACCACTGCACCAACAGCCGTGTTTCAGGTATTTGGCGGTCAGATTTCACAGCTTCAGACGGGAACATTTGGCAATTTTGCAAATGGTAATGATTGGATTGGTCTTGGTGTTGCAGGCACACAGGCATTCCCGATTAATACGGTTTACGGACTTGGAATGTCTCGCGGTGGTTTTGGCGGTTACTTCAACATGGTGAGCAACGGACTTTCCAACGATTTAATTGTTGGATTCGGAAATGAAGGTACATCACTCAATGCGAGCCAGCGTATGCGCATCCGCAGCATTCGTACAAATGGTGTAAATGCACCCGTAAACAAAGACCTGATGGTATTTAATGCCAATGGTTTTGTAGGTGTAAATACCGATCCTTCTAACGTGGCATTCCTGGTTGATGCTTCTTCCAATGGTATCAATGCACTCACTCCAGCATTTCGTGCCATCACCGTAATTACCGACGGAAGCTTTGCCAATCCGGCAACTGTTAAGTTTGCTTCTATCGGACAGGAAGGCAATTCGACCATCGCCACAAATACCATTGTTGGTTTGCGTGCACAAAATGGCGATGTAGGCTTTAACGCTCAGGTAAACGGCAACACTGCAGAAATTACATGGCAGGATTTGCAGTACAGCAGCGATGTAGCTTTCGCAAGCAATACACAGGATCGTCTTACATTTAATTTCCGTAATAATGTAAACGTAAACAACTCAACCAACAAGCGCGAAGTAATGACCATTCTGGCCAATGGCCGCGTGGGTATCAATACCGTAGCACCTGTTAATTCAGGCAGTTCTAACGTTATTCCGACAACCGGTCCAATCGATTTCTATCTTGATGTATTTGGTGGTGCTCGTGCACAGGGTTTCTGGGCATTCTCAGATCAGCGCTTCAAAACAAATGTAAAAACCATCGAAAATCCGATGGAGCGTGTTATGAAAATGCGCGGTACAACCTACCTGTTTACCGGTCCCGGCGCAACAGAAGGTATTCAGCAAGTTGGCTTCATTGCACAAGAGCTTGAGCAAGTAGTTCCCGAAGCTGTTGTTAAAGGCGACGACGGTATTTATGCTGTTAACTACGGTGCTTTAACACCAATTCTGGTTGAAGGCATGAAAGTACAGCAGCAGCAAATTGAAGCTCAGCAAGCCGAAATTGAAGCACTCCGCGCCGAAGTTGCTGCCATGAAAGGCACATCAACCAACAACCGCGATGGTGTTCAGACTCCGCTCGAAGTTAATCCTTCGCTTGGTATGCTGCAGCAGAACATTCCTAATCCGTTCAACCAGCAAACTGTAATCAACTTTACTGTTGCCGAAAATGCTGGCGTAGCTACAATGGCTATCTACGATCTTAACGGTCGCCAGATTCGCTCAGAGCAGTTGAACCAGCGCGGCAAAGGACAGTATGTAATCAATGCAAACGAACTTGCTCCCGGTATGTACATCTACACACTTATTGTTGACGGCAAAGCTGCCGACAGCAAGCGTATGATTGTTACCGAGTAATAGTTTACAAATAATTACAGAGCGGCAGAAAGAAGCAATTTCTTTCTGCCGCTCTTCTTTTTGTCCATTATCATTAATTTGTTACTCAACAGGGCATTAAAAATTCTTAATTACTAAGATAGTTTAACGGCATAGAATATCAGTATTTGCAATAGTTATGTGGCCTCGAATACAGTAATTGGCCGCTTTTTATCGATAACTAAATCTGTTGAAATATAAATAGTGAATTTGAAAACAGATATGCTTCGTGTTTGTTCTGTATGTATTTTTTGATTTAAATATAAACATTAAAATATTTATAGTTATTATGATTGAGATTGATGATGTTATACATTCGTTATCCAAATATTCAGCGCGCGAAATTTGGTTATCTAACTAAAATCAATTAACATGAAAAAGAACAGACAAATTATCGTTACATCTCTTGTAACGGGAGCACTGATGCTGATGGCAACAGAAGCTGATGCACAATGGGCTTTGGGGGGAAATGCATTAACGGGCTTCCCATCGAGCTTACCCACAGAGCGATTTGGATCAACAAATAATTTTGACGTAATATTCAAAACGAACAATGTTGATCGGATGAAAATTACAGCCTCTGGGAATGTAGGTATTGGATTTGGGCTAGGAGTACCTACAACACTATTTCAAGTAAATGGAACAATTGGCGTAGGACAACTTGCTACATTAAAGTTAACTTCTTCTTTAGCTACGTTTCCTTATGTAAGTAAAATAGAAACAACATTTATTATGGAGTTAAGTACCATTGATAATTTTAACAATATATTTGGTACATCAAACTCATATAATATTTGTTCCGGATCGGCAACTAACCCTCTGACTACAGTTTTGAGTAATGGTTTTATGGGTGTCGGAACAATTAATCCCACTGCAAAATTCCAAGTATCCGGCGGACAAATGTCGCAGGTACAAGCAGGAACATTCGGTTTGTTTACCACCGGAAATGAATGGATGGGTTTTGGTCTTGCCGGTTCTGCGGCATCGCCAATAACATCGGTTTATGGCATGGCCATTTCGCGTGGCGGATTTGCCGGGTATCACAACCTTGTTGACAACGGCAGCACCAAAGATCTGATTATCGGTTACGGAAACGAAGGTGCTGCGCTTGATGCGAACCAGCGTATGCGCATCCGTAGCATCCGTACAAACGGAGCCAGTGCGCCTGCAAACAAAGACCTGATGGTGTTTAACAGTGCAGGTTATGTAGGTGTAAATGCCGATCCCGGTACTGTTGCATTTTTAGTGGATGCTACTGCTACTGCAATTCCGGCAACCAATGCGTTTCGTGCTGTTACGGTACTTTCAAATGGTAACTTTTCGTCACCGGCAAACGTACTTGCTGCCACTTTCTCGTCTATCGGGCAAGAAGGCAACAGTACTATTACACCTGGCACTGACATTACCGGTTTGCGTGCGCAAAATGGTAATGCCGGGTTGAATTGCCAGGTAAATGCCAACGTGGCCGAAATCACGTGGCAGGATCTCAACTATCCGGGAACCGTGCAAGCCGCCACAACGGCTCAGGATCGCCTCACGTTCAACTTCCGCAATAATGTTTCGGCCAGTGCTTTAGCCAATAAGAAAGAGGTTATGACCATTTTGGCTACCGGCCGTGTAGGTATCAACACCACTACACCTGTGGCCAGCGGTACATTTAATGTTGCGCCTTCGCCGGGCGGAACGCTTAACTTCTTTTTGGATGTAAACGGTGGTATTCGTGGTTTAGGCTTCTTTGCCTTCTCAGATCAGCGGTTTAAAACCAATGTCGAAACCATTGCCAACCCGATGGAGCGCATCATGAAAATGCGTGGCACGACCTATTTGTTCAATGCTCCCGGAGCTCCCGAAGGAACTGCTGGTGTGCCGCAAATGGGTTTCATTGCACAGGAATTGGAGAAAGTTGTTCCCGAAGCTGTTGCTGTTGGCGACGATGGAATTTATTCGGTAAACTACGGCGCAATTACTCCGCTGCTTGTAGAAGGCATGAAAGTTCAGCAAGATCAACTTGTTCTTGAGCAACAAAAAAATGCTGCACAGCAAGCCGAAATCGAAGCACTCCGCGCTGAAGTTGCCGCTATGAAAGGTTCTTCAACCAACAACCGCGACGGCGTTCAGACTCCGCTCGAAGTAAATCCTTCGCTCGGTGTGCTTCAGCAAAATGTACCGAATCCGTTCAACCAGCAAACTGTAATCAACTTTACTGTTGCCGAAAATGCTGGCGTAGCTACAATGGCTATCTACGATCTTAACGGTCGTCAGATCCGTGCCGAGCAGTTGAACCAGCGCGGCAAAGGACAGTATGTAATCAATGCCAATGAACTTGCTCCGGGTATGTACATCTACACACTTATTGTTGACGGCAAAGCTGCCGACAGCAAACGTATGATTGTTACCGAGTAAGTGATGCTCTAAGTTTTTCTGAAAACAAAAGCGGCGCTGATCAGTAAAGATCAGCGCCGCTTTTGTTGTAATTATGGGGATCTCTAAAATCTCGAAAGATTGAGGCGGACGAGTCCAACGATGAGATTTCGAGTTTTTAGAGATCCCCTAATGTGTTAATCAATCTTCGCTTCACGCGCAATAACTTCATCAAGCGCTTTTTGTGCAGCTTCTACTTCTGCTTTTTTCTTTGCCTGATCGTTTTCGTTGGTCTTAATGTCTTCTTCAGCTTTTTTGATTTTCTCTTTGTAGCTTTCAATATCAGCTTTCAGATCTTTGTTTTTCTTTTCGAGACTGGCCTGATCGTCTTTTAAGTTATCGAGTTTTTTCTGAGCTACTTTGCGAATATCAGCAACAGCTTCCTTGGTCATTGAGAGTGCAAATTCGCGCACAATTTTCTCTGCCACTTTGTACTTTTCGGCATGATCTTTTGAATTGAGCCATGCGCCGCCGAGATCAAAACCTACAATGAGTTTCGATTCGGTATCGCTCACCTTTTCAATACGCGCATAAATGTCAATCGGATCATTTCCGCCCATTTCTTTAATCAGCGCATTGTCGGCAAAAATGTCTTTTTTGCTGCTCACTTTTGCATCGTAGCTTTTCATTTTCGATTTCCAAGCCTTTTCAATATCATCGGGCTTTGCATCGTAAATGGTTACAACCAGTGCATTGTGCGAAGCACCGCCAATGGTTTCATTCGATTCTTTAACCGAAGTTTTTTGCGCAATGGCAACTGTTGTAATCAACAATGCCGCAAGAAGTGTAATTCCGTTTTTCATGATATGTATGTGTTAACTGTATAAACAATGTCTTTGTAAGGTCGCAATAAATAAGCAGTTGGACACGAAATTAATGCATGTATCAACCGATAGTAAAGGCTTAGTTAATATCTGAAACGCCTCCCGAAAGTATAAACTTCATAGTGTCGCCGGGCGGTACATTCAGCTCACGCACACGATTTCTGGGTACAATAAGCACGCGGCCGGTAACGGCATACGAAGCCGGAATGTAAACAGAAATAAGCTCTTCAGGTATTCCCATATCGGTAAGATCTTCCTGCGTAATGAAACCCAGTTCGTGAATTTCATTTTCCTGATTTATCGTTACCAATACAGGTTTTGTAAAACGTTTTCGGTTGCCAATAAATGCCGAGAGAATGTCTTTTATTGGTGTATAAATGAGTTTTACACCGGGTGTATTTTCCAATATATTCTCGGTTATCCGAAATATAAATTTCGAAATTACACTTGTAGCAAAAATGCCAATGAAAATTATTGCAACAATACTGATACCGGTAAAAATTACAGGATCAACATAAGGATGAATGATTACATCGAAGCCTGAAAACAATTGTTTTAGCCAAACAAATATCTTGTAAAGAACAAGAGCTGTAATGCCAATTGGCACAAGTATCAGTATTCCCTGAAAGAAATAACGGGCAGCAGTTTTCACGGGTTTCAGTTTAAAGTATCTCTTTGTTTTTTCGGTAAACTGTTTTTGATCAGCTCATACGAATGATCAATTAGTTCGGTTACCAATTTTTTGGGTACAGAGCCATCCACAACAATCGTATTCCAGTGCTGCTTGTTCATGTGATAGCCGGGTTTTATGCTGTCATAGCGTCCACGCAAATCAACAGCTTTTTCAGGATCACATTTTGCATTAAAACTTAGCGGATGCGAATCTATTGAGGTGAGGATAAAGATTTTTCCAAGCACCTTGAACACAAGTACTTTTTCATCGAACGGAAAACCTTCTGAAGTTCCGGGCTTGCTCAGGCAATATTCACGAAGCTCTTCAATATTCATGATGATGTATTTTAGCTGAGAATACGGTAAAGCACCGGACGGCTCGGCGTTGCATCGTTTTCGATGGGTGCAGTTTGAAGATTGAGCAAATACGCGCCATCGAAAATATCATTCGGCACATAAATGAATTCGGTAATGGTGCAGTTGCGGCGCGTGTTTTCGGGATAGTTCCAGAATGCTTTGTGCGCTGCAAGTGCGCCGCCGTCAACTTCGCGGTCAACCGAAGGGAGGTCAAGCAGCAAATGTTCAACATTCATTTCTGCAAGCAGTTGTGCTGCATCAGCCGCGAGATACGGGGGATTGGAATTCGACCAGTTCATTTGCTTTTTCATTGGCGAATTAGCAACTGTGCGGATGATTACTGCTTCCGGTGTTTTGCCTTCGAGCATGCCTGCAAGCTGTCGGCGGGTAATTACAAAATCACCGCTGTCGGTTTGCTCGGGAAGCACAGTAACCAACTCGGCAATGTAGAATGCGCGATTTACAATGCCATTTACGGTTTCGCCTTCGGGTGTAATGTGTCCCACACTTTCGGTATGCGTTCCGTGTCCGTGCGGGTTGAAAAAAATGTTGTTGAAGTTTACCGAGCCGCCTTGCTTTACATTGCCAACCCAGTCGCCCATGCGCACCGGCTCTATTACCGGAGGTTCAACATACCAGGCGCGCGCACCGGTTGCCGAAACAGCAATGGAAATATCAAAACCATGATGCAGATCGGCTTTTATGGTTTTGCCTTTGTGTGTAAGCGTTGCAAACATTGCGCTTCAGAGAATAAGTGAATAATCAACCAGCAAACGTTCTTCATCATACCACTGAATCCATGCCGATTTTACTTTCGTAGTTCCGTCGGCACACACTTCGCGGGTTTCAACTTCCATCCATTGCCCCAGAATTTTTACCGCACGAAAACAATCGGCATACTTCGGATCCCAGGGAATGATGATGGTGCTGTTCTGAAATTTCCGCAGCGGATTGGTATCGCGTGTTAAGCGAACAACACTTGCCGAACGCAGCAATTCTTCCGACCACGAATAAAAATCGAGCCCTTCAATTTTTCGCACCCAGTAGGTGGTGTAATTGCTGTTGTTCACCATAACCTGATACCAGCCGGTTTCGCGCGTAAGCACTCGCATCGAGAACAACAGCTTTTCTGGTTTCAGCAACTCTGGTTTCAGCCAGTTATCAGCATTTGCAGTTTCGAGTTTGGCTGTTTTTGATTTGCCTTTTCCGCTTACGGTAAACGTTATTGTTTTTGCGGGAGCAACTTTATCGTTTTTATCGGTGTAAAGTTTTATTTCCTGCAACAACTCAAAATTGAGGTGCATTACACCCATGCCAAAATGATTTTCAAAATCGGGAGCGGCTTTTGCACCGATGGTTGCAAACAGCAGCATAAAAATGAATGTATAACGCATAAGCATTTCGGTTTTCAAATCTGAATTATTGTTCCCGGTTTCCGATGTTTTTCGAATAAACAAAGCTACACAACAAACAGTGCTGCGGCAATGCGGTCGGCAAGCAATTTGCCAGCTGGTGTTAAATACCAGTTTCCGTTTTCGAAACGCATATCGCCGCTGCGCAACCACGGGCCGGCTTCGTTTCGGAATGCTGCAGCAAAATCAGGAAAGCGGGCATTCAGCTCTGCATCTTCAATTCCCCACGAGGTACGCAGGCGTGTAAGCACAAACTCGTTGTAGCGTTCTGCATCACTCAGCTCTTCAATTGTTGCTGCTGTTTTTTTGCTTTCAATCAGGCGCAGGTATTCGCTGTTGTTGGCAATGTTGTGGCGGCGCAGATTGCCGTCGTAGCTGTGTGCCGAGGGACCTATGCCGAGATAAGCTTCATTTTTCCAGTAGCTGCTGTTGTGTCGCGCTTCCCAGCCCGGCTGTGCGAAGTTTGAAATTTCGTAGTGCAGAAATCCGGCATCGGCAGCGCGTTCGGTAAGCAGGATGAATTGCTGCTCACAGGCTTTTTCGTCAATATCGCGCACAAAACCTTTTGCCACTTGCCAGGCCAGCGCGGTCTTGGGCTCAACCGTTAAGTTGTAGCACGAGAGATGTTGCATGCCCAGCGAAAATGCTTCGTCGAGATTTCGCAGCCAGTCGTTGTTGCTCAGTCCGGGAATCCCGTAAATCAGATCAACCGAAAGATTGGTGATGCCTGCATCCTGTGCGCGCTGCACAACTCGTTTTGCATCGGCGGCCGAATGCGCCCGGTTCATGAGCTGCAAGTCTTCATCGCGAAACGATTGTATGCCAATGCTGAGGCGGTTTACAGGCGTATGCCGCAACATGCGCAGGTATTGCTCTGTAAGATCATCAGGATTGGCTTCGAGTGTTATTTCAGCATCGGGAGCAATGCTGAAATGTTCGGCAACCGCATCAAAAATGCGTTGCAGTTCATCATTCGTAAGCAGAGAAGGTGTGCCGCCGCCGAAGTAAATGGTTTCAAGCGGAACCTGCGGCAGTTCGGTTTTGCGCATGGCTATTTCTGCAATCAGTGCATCAGCCATTTCAGCACGACGCTGCTGCGAAGTAGAGAAATGAAAATCGCAGTAATGGCAAGCCTGACGGCAAAACGGAATGTGAAGGTAGAGATGCGGCATCGTGCTTAGGCTTGCACGAAGTTACCGATTAATTGTTGCGCTTCGGAACGCGCTTGTTATCAGTAAGCACTGCTGTAATATGCTCGGTTTGTGCTGGTGTTGCCGGTTGCTGCGGCGCCGGCTCGGGTTGCGACTGATCGGTACGCGGAATGTTTTTGTTCAGCTCGCGCACGGCAACTGTAATGGCTTTTAATGTATCGCGAAAAGCAATACTGAGTCCTTGAGGTTTGAAAATTTCGGCTTGTGGTTCCATTAACGTGAAACCTAACGTAGCTACAACATCTCCGTAAAGCCCTTCTGTAGAACAGATATATATAAGCTGACTTGGGTTGTAAGTAATTTCCCAGATAAAAGGCGGCCGCATTGAATCAGGAATATCCTGATACAACGAATCAATAACAGCAACTTGCGAAAGACTATCGTTTGTAATTCCTGAAGTGTCTTGCTGCGCAACAAAATTAGTGTCGCTGTTTTGTGTTAATGTAAACAGCGTATCATTTTTTTCAGTTGCAAGTGTATCCTGTTGCTGCGCATTCCCAATTTTAGGAATAAATGAAAAAGGCAAGAGCAACGCCGCTTTCCACCAAACTGCTTTTCGTTTTTGCTCGGGAAGCAGCGGCAATGGTTTTCCCAATTGATCTTTCCTGAATCGTCCGCAGGTTTTTTGTCCGGCTCTGTTTTGCAAATAGCTAACCAACTCATCATCGGTCATCGCCGAAAAATCAGTAACCACCGTAGCGCACGAATCGCAATGCTTGCGGTATTCATCAACCGTGTGCATTGTGTTCCAGGGAACAGTGCAAGGTTCGGGAATTGAAATGCTGAGGTTACGGGGCTTGGTCATTATGCTGTAGGGTTATTGGGTTTGCGGTTTCGACTGCGCGGATTTAACTCGGAGATAGAAGTAGTTTGAGGCAGTATTGCTGATGCAGTTTCTTTAGGCGAATTATTTTTATCGGCAGAAATTGTTGTTCTATTGAGTTTAAAAAACCGAAAAAAAGAAGCGATATTTTTTAAACTGTCGAAACGTGAAGCAAGAATTTCTTCGTCTGATCGATATAGACTGCCAAGAACAACTGCGCCATCTACCACTTCGCACGTTTCTAAACTCAATATACTTCCGGTTGTAATCGGTTGCATTTCCATAAGCGTAACGGATGTGTCAATCTTAGGAGTGCTTGCAATTTCGGTACTATCAGTTTCCGGATTTACTCTAGCAACAGAATCAATTTTAGCATCACTATTTTCAGCAATAGGTTCAATAATTTGATCTAAACTATCGGTGTTGAGTGCTGATGATGTGCGCAGAACCGAATCTTGCCGTTGCGTTGCCAGCGTATCCTGCTGCTGCGCATTCCCAATTTTAGGAATGAATGAAAAAGGCAAGAGCAACGCCGCTTTCCACCAAATTGCTTTTCGCTTTTGTTCGGGCAGTAACGGCAATGGTTTTCCCAATTGATCTTTCCTGAATCGTCCGCAGGTTTTTTGTCCGGCTCTGTTTTGGAGATAGCTAACCAACTCATCATCGGTCATCGCCGAAAAATCAGTAACCACCGTAGCGCACGAATCGCAATGCCGGCGATAATCATCAACTGTGTGCATGGTATTCCACGGCACAGTGCAGGGTTCGGGAATAGAAATGCTGAGGTTACGGGGCTTGGTCATAGCGTTAAATTACAGCGTTTTGTTACAAAAATCAAGCCAGCGGCAATTATTTCCGAAACAAAATACTCGAATCGCCGTAACTCAAAAACCGGTAATCGTTATTCAGCGCATAGTCGTACACCGCTTTAAAATCATCGCCGATAAAAGCAGAAACCAGCAACAGCAAGGTGCTTTGCGGCTGATGAAAATTAGTAATCAGCACATCGGCAATTCTGAATGTGTAGCCCGGAGCAATGAGCAGTTGCGTATAACCTTCAAGCTGCGCGTGGTTGTTTTCAATCATCCAGTCGTAAACAGCGCGCAGTGCAATTGCGGCCGGAACATCAGGCCCGCCGGTGTAGGGTTCCCACTGATCCACAAAAAGTGCATCGCGGTAGCGGCCGGGCTCAGTCACCAATTGCTTCCCGAACCAATAAATACTTTCCAATGTGCGCATTGCCGTGGTTCCAACAGCCGCAACAGGTTTTCGCGAAACGGCAGTGCAAAGCTGTTCGATTAACTTTCGCGAAACAACAATTTGCTCGCGGTGCATTTCGTGGCCGTGCATCTGTTCGGCTTTCACGGGCTTAAATGTGCCCGCGCCAACGTGCAGTGTAGCTTCACCAAATTCGGTTTCGTTTTCGCGCAAGGCATCTAACACGCGCGGAGTGAAATGCAGTCCGGCTGTAGGCGCCGCAACCGAGCCGCTGTGCTGTGCGTAAATGGTTTGATAGCGCTCGGCATCGCTGTCTTCCTCATCGCGCTTCATATACGGCGGCAGCGGCATTTTACCGGCGGCATCCAGAATTTCGGCAAACGTAAGTTCGGCGGGCATCCAGCTCAATGCAATTTTCGATTGATCGCCCGCGGCTTCCAAACGTTCGGCATTGAGCACTGCATTTTCATTGCCGGGTAAATGCAGCGTCAGTAATTCGCCCTGTTTCCAGCGTTTGCCGTTGCCTACAAAGCAGCGCACGGTTACACTGTTTTTTGCATTGAGCAGCCGAACAAAATCAATCGAAGCATCGGCAGCATCGGTACAAAAAAGCTCAACGGTTGCGCCGCTTTCACGCTGCATGAGCAGGCGGGCGCGAACTACACGAGTTGTGTTGAACACCAGCAGCGCGCCTTTCGGAAGCACATCAGGCAATTCGTGAAACACGCGACTGCTGATTTCCCCGCCGCGATACACTAACAATTTAGAAGCATCGCGTTCGGCCAGCGGATGCTGTGCAATGCGTTCATCGGGCAATTCATAAGTAAAATCAGCAATCGAAATGCTGCGCGGATCAATGGTGCTCATTGGCTGCAAAGGTAATCAGCACAGCTATTCTCTGTTTACCAATAGCTGAATAAAATGTTTATGCGCGTGAACAGTATTTCTCCCGATACCATTACCCCAAATTACGATTTTGAGATTATACGAATTAAAAAATAGGTTATATTGTATTTTATTATATATATGCTTTATTGAAAATAAAACTTAGCACCTTTGCGTCCTTTGCGTGCTATTTTATTTCGCGCAAAGACGCAAAGACGCAATGATTGGAATAAGTAAGACATTTTTTAAGTACCGATTATTTATTGAGAATATGAATAAATTAAGATGAAAACAAAGAACGGCTTTGGTCAGCTATTTTATTGACCAATATGCCAAAGCAATCATTCCTTGTGAACATCTTTAAATTGCAGCATATCTTTCAACCGCAACTCTTTTTCCGTATCAAATCCGCACGATGTTTTAAATTCTTTCGGATTGCTGTACGTGCCGAAAAGCATATCCCACCAAACAATATCGCCGTAGTTGCTCGTGTGTTTTTCGTATTCGTGGTGAATGCGGTGCATTTCGGGGCGCTGAAAAATGTAGCCGATCCATTGCGGTGTTTTTACATTGGTGTGATAAAAGAATTCGCCCAGCGCGGTACACAATGTATAAATACCTCCGGCCTCCGGCGTTAAACCAAGCAAGGTGTACACCAGCAAACTTCCGATAACAGAATTCACCGTCATTTCGAGCGGATGTTTGTAGAACGATGTAATGACTTCAATGCGCTGCGGACTGTGATGTATCTGATGAAAATGCAGCCATAAAAAATCAACCGTATGCCGCCAGCGATGCCACCAGTAAAAAATAAATGTGGCAATGAAATACGCAATAATTCCGCCCCACACAGGGCCAACTGCATCCGAAAGCTGAAATACACTTACAGATGAAAGCCAGATTTCCCACGAATAACCGGCCAGCACAACAACACCCAGTTGCACAAAGTTGATGGCCAGCACGCGTATTGCCCAAGTGGGCACTGCAGGAAGTTTCCAGCCCGGAATAAGGCGTTCGAGCAAAAAGCAGAACGCAAAGCAGATGAAAATTACTGGTAGCATTTTGTTGGAGTTTGGTTACTGCTAAACTATCTCCAACAGTTCAATTGAAAAGCTAAGAGGTCTCAACAGAACTTAAAAGATGTGAAATATGGGAATTCGGTAACGCTTGCTTAAAGCCTCAAGCATTCTTTTGATGCAAGACCCAAATCGCCGAATCCCACCAGCGTTCAAAAAAATAATTTTCGCGGAACAAGGCTTCCTGCACAAAGCCTAATTTTTCGAGCACTCGTTTTGAGGCAATATGGTTGGGATCAATATTGGCGGTTATGGTATGCAGTTGCAATTCATTAAATGCATAAGTGAGCAGCGGTTGCAAAGCCTCAGTCATATAGCCGCGATTCCAAAACTCAGGCAGCAGTTCGTAACCTATTTCTCCTCTGCGGTGCTGTTGGTTGATGTGTTTTAATCCCGCAGTGCCGATGAGTTGTTGCGTTTCGCGAAGTTCTATTCCTAGGCGGAAGCCGGTTTGCTGAGCTTGTAATCGTCGCCATTCAAACATGAGCCTTTCAGCTTCGCTGAGTTGTGTAAATACCGGAGCGCCGCGCCAGGTCATCATTTCGGACGATGCGTAAAAATTGAAAACTGCGGCTGTGTCAGCCATGCACAATGCGCGCAAGCGGAGATGTTTTGTTTCGTAGCTGTTGTGCAGGATGCTGATCACTTGGGGAAGTTAGTGAAATGGGGTGACTTGTTAAGCATGTTTCCTTAGCTTATCCAGTCTTGCCATTTACTAACAATAATCCACTTGTTTTCTTTCTTTTCAAACCAGTAGGTATAGCCAGCACCAGCATTTTCACGACAAACGGAACTTGTTTTTATCACTGCCTTATTGTGCTCAGTATTAAAAATGGGGATGCTTAATGCTACATAGCATCCGTGCCCATCTTTCTTAAATTTATCCCAATCAAATGCGCCATTTTCACGTTTGAGATACATGCTTGAGTAATAAATTTTGTGAGGAGACTGTTTAACCTTCTCGGCTATCCAATGTTTACCTTTATGTTGGTTCAGTTGTTTATCAATGTAAATGGAATCTTTTTTTGTGCCGATAAATTGCTCAATTGTAAATTGCTTTAAGTCATCGTTTTGTTTTTTGTAAGAATTATCGGGCGCATCTTTAAAGTCAAAACCACAGGTGCTAATATCTACAGGTAGCGGAATAAGATCAAGTGAATTACTATCGCCGATAATTTTGTCAACGATCTGAAGCATAAAATTGTAAACTGATGTGTCAGTAATGAAATAGCTGCTGCTATCAATTTTGGACGCTATTAGCGTGTCCTCAGAAATATCATTTGGTTGTTCTTTTTCGGAACAATGGGTTAATAAAAGAATAATTAAAGCGAGGAAGAATATATTTTTCATATAGAGGCAACCATTTCTGAATGCTTGTTTCTTTGTGATTTAACCCGATATTCAACGGGAATAACAGTGTCTATATTATAGTGTTCATTTTTATATTTTCAGTCTATGGCAGTTGCCTAGAAATCCTCGGTAACTGTACTTTTGTTAATTTCCTTCAGCTTACTGTTTGCGCCAGCCAAAGAGCAATTGCTCGGTTTGTCTGCTGTTGTAAACACCGGAGCGCCGCGCCATTCCATTACACGCACATCGGCGTACAAAGCAAACAACCTTTCGCTGTCTGATGCGCGCAGCGGGCGCAGCAGCAGGTTAGTGGTGTGATGTGTGATGTTGAATGTGAGCAGCACACAGGCAAGTTAGGGAAAATGCGTGGGGAATAATGTGTAGGAGATCAATATGATATGACTACAGCCTATTCGTTTGCCGCTTTTAAGGCTTGTACTTCGAGCTCATCTGATATTCTGAAATCTGTTTGTCTGATTTTTTCCAGAATTGGCTTTATACTCGGAATAATACCCTGAAGTTTTGCCCGCACAACAATACCAATCGTTCCTGTATAGGTAAGTCCGAGTTGATGTGCAATTTTTCGAGCCTTAATATCATCCAAAATGATTGTACTTCCCGGTGTTTCCAACGCAAGTGCAATTGCGCTTGATTCTCCTTTGTCAATTTGCATCTCAAGCAATAATTGACGAGTTTTATCAACAACCTCGGCTATTTCAACCCAAACAGGAAGAGGCTCACCGTATTCTGCTGCAATATCAAACGTAGTAATGATTTGCCCATAAAGTTTATGCAATAACTCAAGCTCACCAATCTTGCTCAATACAATTAAACAACTGGTGTCTGAAATAATAGTTTTATGCATTGGAAATATCGCTTGTCAGATCAGACGCTGGATAATTGAAAATAGAAACGTTGTAAGAACCTAAGATTTCAGCAAAAGCCTTTTTTGTAAGCCCTGAAAGTTCTGCCGCCTGACCGAGCGAGAGCTTTCCTTGTTCATAGAGGCGGCTGGCTACTAGTATAGCCATCTGAACATTATCTAACTCTATGTTATCCGGAACGTTTAGTGTCAATACTTTCATAAGTTAAATGTACTGATTTTTATACCAATGTTCAAATAAAGGACAGCTCTAAAAATCAAATGATTGAGACGGATGCAGGAGTCAAAACTGCAATCCACAGCTATAAATGTGGGTTTTGGTGAAAAACCCAACCAAGAGATTTGAAGTTTTTTTGAGATGCCTTTTATGAGATACCCTATTGGAGAAAGTGTGTTGTTTTAGGAGTGCTGTTATTGGACGTTTTATTTATACATGTCGAGGACAAACTGAACATTTGGATTTTTAGTCTGAATTAATTTCTCAAGGATATCATTTGATTTTTTGGTGTTAATTGCAATTAATGCATCAACACATTTTCTCAAAGTTGATTCATTCTCATCGTCAAACTTTCGATATGTTGATTGGTCCAAAGCTATTTTTAGTAGAGCATCACAAAATCTTTCTTCTTTAAAGTCGAAAACAATGTCAACAATGTCTTCATGTTCCTCGTGCCAGGTTTCAAGAATGATTTTATGAAGAATGTCAGAATAGTCAATGTCTATACCGTCTCGACATACAGCTGCAATGCAGAACTGTAATTTTATTACGTCTTGGTCGGTAACTGCAATGTCGAACATTTTAAGGATTTCAGCTTTGTATTTCTTTTTACCATACTCAAAAATATCCAGCATAGTTTGAGCCTCAAATGCTGATTGCACATTGAGAGGGTTTCTTTTTACCTTTAAGTAGGAAGAATATATGTCTGCTAGATTTTTTGTATTAAACATAGTCAATTTTTAAATGCCTTATAACGGCAGGGGCTTTGCGTTCGTGGTAGACCTAGAATCACCAGAGTGTGGCCTATATAATAAAGTTAAATAGAATTACTAAAGCTCAATATTGCACTACAGCCGCCATGACGCAAAACCCACTGTTGTGTGCTGTCTTAAAGCGAGTTTTCAACCCAATAGTGCTTTGGATATACCTTCCCGGCTTTTAATTCCTTTTTTTTAAGTGTTTCATGGTCAATCCAATCCCATGCGTTAGAGTCCTTACAATAAATGAATATTTCGTTGTTAATAACTGACTGAATCCATTTCCTAATAGATTGTAAACAATCTGGAATGTCATCGATTTCATAGCAACTAAAATGGCTATGAATATCTGTTTTACCATCTGGGGCTTCAATTCCATATGTAATTTCGCAACCATATGTAGCGATCCACATAGAAAATTCACCTGACGGACTTTGTATGGAGCAGTCAAATGAATTGTCTTCCAAATATTTTACAGGCAAAAAATCGGGATACTCCTTTTGGAGAAAATCAAATATCAACGATGAAAATAAAGTCTGTTCCATGTAAGTTTGAACGGGTGGCACACAATTCATGAATATACACAATATCGAATATACGCTCAGAAACAATATCTTAAAACAATAAGTGCTTCAGTGCTAATCAAATGCGGCGTAAAATATACATTTCACTAATTACACGCATACCATCGGGGGGGGGGGGGGGTGTGGGGGGGGGGGGGGGGGGGGGGGGGGGGGGGGGGTGT
>JBKDHA010000200.1:0-5054 GCA_046335555.1 Bacteroidota bacterium | reverse complement strand
GTATTTACGCACATCAATTGCCGCATTGGGTTCGGGAAGTGTTACCGGACCAGCATACTTTTGTGTAAGCAGATAAGCCGGATTATTAGCAAGCCAAACTTGTTCGAGTTTTTCAGGCATGGTGCTGTGAAGAATGCGCTTTAGCGGAAATCCAGCTTCGTATTTATGCGCCTGAAATACACGATAAACTGCTTTACCTGTAAGCCGGTGTTCGGGATGACCGTAGCCGCCTACTGTTGTGTCAAACGTAAATACTACAGATGGCCTGTACTTCAGGATAAACTTGTAGATCAATGTTTCAAGACTGTCTGTCTTTTCGTTCCAAAATACAAGTTCATTTTTCTCAACATTAGTCCACGGATTGTTGGGTAAAAAGAGATGTGTAGCTTCTGTAAAACCAAGGTATTTCATTGAGGTATTCCATTCTACAGATCGTTTAGCAGCTTCTTTCGGGGCTGCATCTTCTGTTAGTGTAAGCGCATAGATCAGCCAATTTTTCTCGCGAAGAAATTGCGATGTACCTGCACAGCAAATCACATCATCATCGTGCGGGAAAATAAATAGTGCGGTTTTATTTTCTTCGTTCAAATCCAATACAGGCACTGTAAAATCCTGTGCATTACGGAAACGAGCATAGTCAACCTTATCTGACTTGCCGCACACGGTAACTGCAAGAATAAACAGAAGAATTAAAAAGCGTACTGCTGTCATGATTAATCAGTTTGGTTAAATGATGAATAAAAGATAAGTTATTTCAGCATTTCAATCGCCATCGGAATTCCGCCCAAACTGAGATACATCGCAATTGTCCAAAGTGCCGATGCATATTCAATCATTTTAGCGCGTTTGGCAGTCATTTTTTGCAGAAAGAAAATGGCCGGAATGCTTATCACAAGGGCAATTGCGAGCATGGTATAAAATCCTTGCATGCCGTAACCTGCAAACCAAACAGCTGCAACTGCCCAGCCTGCGGTAACTAAAATCATGAGCAACCAGAGCAGAGTTGCATTGCGTGCTCCGTGCAAAGAGGAATAGGTGAGTACACCTTCTTTTTCATCTTCCGGAATACGAATCTTGCGTCCCACTTCAAGCACAATTCCATTGAAATACGAAACAGCAAAGAAGAACAACAAACCTTTCGGAGCGCTAACGCCTTCCTGTAGCCAGTCGAGACCGCTTGCATAAATATCGATAAGCGGAATAATGAACATGTGCGAAACCACATACCAGAACTGATGTTTTTTGAGCCATTCAGCAACAAAAAACTCTTTACCCATTAACGAGAGGTACAGAAGCACAACAGCCCAAATGATAAGCAGTTTGGGTGCAAAAATGGCATTGAGGATAATTTGCAATACAACAAGGCCAATTCCGATGTTGCGGAGTTCACTGAGTTTTACCAATCCGCGAGGTACCGGAAGTTCGGAGCGGAATTTTGCATCATCACTAGCATCTTTAAACTCATCGAAAATGCGCACGAGCAAAAAGAGTGTGATGGTGGTAAAAATGCCGAGACCAAACAGTGGCCAGCTTACAAAGCCATCGGCACCGCGACAAATGCGCGAATAACTGATGGCCGAAAAACTGAATGCAGCCACCAGCGGCCCGTGACCGAAAACCGGAAACCGTTCGCGCTGATAGATCCACAGCCGTTTGAGCAGCGGTGCATTGTTTTCTTCGGGTTTACTGTATTGATTCATGATTTCAGGAGTTCAGTGTGTAGCGCGACATTATTTTTTTGCCAAAATAATAAGCCAGCAGTCCCCATAATAACCAAAGCAGCGGACTCAGCCATCCGGGATGAAGCGAAGCGATTAAATTATCAGATGCCGTTTTCCCGAAAACAGAAAGAACGTTCTGATTGCCGGAATGCAAACTCATTCCAAGATAATCTACAATTCCGATCCAATATGTTTCCAGAAAAGCTTGTTCAGCAACAATGAGCAGCAGCAATGCATAAAACGGCCATGTTTTTGTTCGTTTCCCGAGCAATGCAAAAGTTGTTACACCGGTGAACAGTGCATGAACAGCACCAATCCAGACATAAAACAAAACAAGAACAAAAGCTGCATTCATTATTTACTTTTTACGACCAAGTTTTTGGTGAGCACTTGCAAAATGTCCGGCAGAGAGTGCAGCGGCAATTGAAATTTCGCCTGAGAGTGCAACTGCTCCGCAGATCTCTGCAAACTTCCTTGCATTTCCGGCACCGGCACAGTTCATCAGTTTCAGGCATTCCAGCTGAGTTGGTAAACCTGTTCCGCCGCCAACTGTGCCTACAATTAAATTGGGTAATGTTACACTGGTGTACAAATCGCCAGATGGTGTTAGTTGCATCCGTGTAATTCCGGTAGCTGCTTCGGCTACACAGGCTGCATCTTGTCCGGTGGCAAGGAACAAAGCGGTTAGTCCGTTTGCAATATGTCCTTGTGCCCCGATAGCGCCGCTTTGAATTACGCCTATTGTAGAAGATTGCCAGTAATCGGCCATTGCTTCGGGCGTTGTTTTGAGTACTTTTTCAACTACTTCGCGGCGCAGCACGCATTCGGCTGTAACTTTTTTGCCGCGCACGGTAGTGAACGAAAGTGCAGTTGCTTTTTTATCGCCCGAGTAGTTGCTTTCGATGTACCAGGCCAGCGGTTGTTCGGGAGCTTCGGGAACTAATGTTCTGCAAATTGCATCGGTGCAAATGGTAACCATGTTTTGCCCCGCAGCATCGCCGGTGTGGTATTCGAACGTGAGGATGAGCTGATTGCCTTCGAGGTTGGCGCGAATATCATCGAGCACGGCATGGCGGCTGTGTGCACGCACAATTTCGTTCATCTGTTCGCGGCGGCTGTACATAAAAGCCATGAAGCTAACAGCACCCGCCACATCCTGAAAGCGAAACACCGGACTGCGCTGCACACCTTCAACCAAACATACCGAAGTAATTCCGCCGCTGATGCGTGTAGCTTTTGCACCGCGGTGATAAGAAGCTACAAGAGCGCCTTCGCTTGTAGCCAGCGGAATGTAGTAATCGCCGTCGGCAGAAGTGCCGGTAACACGCAGCGGACCAATAACTCCGGTTGGGAGCATGGTCATGCCAATGTAGTTTTCGATATTGCCTTCGAGAAAACTCAGATCGGAGGGGAGCTGGAGATTGCTAAGGTGATGAAAAGTGTGTCCGGTTTGAGCGTGCAAAAACTCAAGGCGTTTTTCTTTACCATCAGCCGAAGCCATTTCTTCGATTGGGAAACTGTCGCGGGGCGGAAGCTGTGCTGCCTGACTGCGAATATGCGCGGTAAGCTGTGCAAGTCCGCGCAACGCATCTATTTTGCTTAATGCTTTCGTCGTCTTATCTTCTGAGGAGGCCATGGAGTTGTTGTTAGGTTAATCAGTTGGTACTGACAAGGCAAATGTATTGCCAGAGTTTATTCCTGAAAAACGATTTGTGCAAAGGGTTTGCAAAAAAACGCATAATGTGCGTGAATCTATAATTACAATGCTGTTTTGAGTATTTTTTTGCAATTTTTGCAAGACATGATTCGTTTCAGGTAAGAATTGCAGATTTAATAGTTCAGACAGGTATTATTTACTGAACAAGAAATTGGATGATTGAGGTAATGTGTAATAATCTTGCAGTATGAAATTTATTCTCCGCAATATACCGAATATACTTTCCGGCTGGCGTTTGCTTTCGTTTCCGGTATTGATATATTTTATTTTTACCGGTAACCGCAGTGCATTTATTCTTTTACTCAGCATCAATCTGATTACCGATATTCTTGACGGATTGATTGCACGGGTTTTTAAACTGCAAACCAATTTCGGTGCGCGGCTTGATTCGTTGGCTGATATGGGCACATATATAGCTGCATTTACAGCATTTATTGTGCTTGAGTGGCCTTTTGTTTCGTCAAAAGCTGTAGCATTTTCTGTACTTATTATCATGTGGATTCTTCCTCAGTTAATTTCAATTATCCGTTTCAGAAAACCGCCGCATTTTCATTTATGGTCAAATAAGTTTGCAGGCTATGTTCAGGGGATTTTCATTTTCACGTATTTCAACTGGGGAAATTCAGAAATTTATTTTTGGATCATGTGGAATATCAGCATTCTCGCTTTTCTGGAAGAACTTATCGTTGCTGTTCGTATTCCGAAGCTGCGTTCTGATCTGAAAGGTATTTATTGGATGATGCGTGAACAGGGTAAAATTGCGTAGCTATGCAGGATATAATAACCGAATATGTACTGTGGAAAGTCAACTATTATTTTTTGTCGGTAATAGGCGTGAGTTTTGTTGCCGGTATTTTTTTGATACTGTTGATTCTAAAACGAAAGCCAGCTCTCAGACGCGAACTCTGGACGAAGTACATTGTTTATCTGGCTATTGTTGGTGTTAGTTCTATACTTCTCCTGAGCCCTTGGCGCATCTGGTTTTTAGTTGCTATCAGCGGAATCGGGTTGGTTGAATTATTTTATTCCAGACGCGGCAAGCCGGATACGAATGCTTTTGCTTATGGCTATTTACTTTATTGTCTTCTGTGTTCCGGGATGTTGATTTTTTCTTCAATGACCAATTATGAATTGTTTTGGCTTTATGCGCTGATTGTTTTGTTCGATGGTTTCAGTCAGCTGACCGGATTACTTTTCGGAAAGCATAAACTTGCACCACGCATTAGTCCGGCCAAAACGGTAGAAGGATTTGCCGGCGGATTTATTGCTGTGTTCGTTGCATTATTAATCAGAGGAATCAACAGCGATGCGGTTGATTGGTTGTCTCAACTTGCAGCAACTTCGGTAGTATGTGTTACCGCTTTAATAGGAGATCTGCTTGCCTCAAAATGGAAACGCATGGCCGGTGTAAAAGATTTCAGCAATCTGCTTCCTGCACACGGCGGCATTCTCGACCGGTTCGATAGCTTTATTGGGGCTTCCGGAATATTGGGACTTACTGCAGGTGTAATTGAATTTTTTATGAAGTAAGTTTTACACCGTTGGATCTTCTTCTGCCTGCGCCAGTTCTGCAACTTTGGGTAATGGCGGTAATTCAACCCGTTCCATTGCATCAA
>JBKDHA010000199.1:0-12719 GCA_046335555.1 Bacteroidota bacterium | reverse complement strand
CTGCTGGTTAAAATGACCGGCTTTAACTCTTTTAAAGATACACTGAACAGCAAATGCAGTAATTACAATGCTGTGTTGCAACCGGGAACTGATAGCCTTGGGACAGTAATTATAACTGCTCAATGGTCGGCAACCACAACGGGCGAAGCAGTGCAACAAGTTCGGATTATCGACCGTAAAGAAATTGATGCGCGTGGCGCACAAACGCTGCGCGATGTACTGAGCAATGAACTGAATATGCGTCCGGCCGAAGATGCTGTGCTTGGCAGTTCGGCAAGTCTGATGGGACTCAGCGGTGAAAATGTAAAAATTCTGATCGACGGAATTCCGGTCATCGGCAGGCTGAACGGTAATGTTGATCTTTCACAAATCAACCTGCAAAATATTGAACGAATTGAAATTGTTGAAGGCCCGCTATCGGTAAGCTACGGTACAAATGCGCTGGCCGGCGCAATTAACTTAATTACAAAAAAACAGCAGACTGCAAACATAGCTGCCGAAACAGAACTGTTTTACCAAAGTTCCGGACAGTTCAACTCAAATCTTCGGTTGAGTGGCCGGTGCAAACGAAGTATTCTGGCAGTAAGCGGCGGACGCAATTTTTTCGATGGCTGGAGCAGTTGGCAACATCCGTTTTATGTTGACTGGGTTCCGGTTGCCGATACAACACGCACCGACCAGTGGAAGCCTCGCGAACAATTAATGCTCAATGCATACAGTTGTACCTATTTCAGTCGTTCATCACTTTCGTTGAATGCCGATGTGTTCAGCGAAAAAATGATCAGCCGCGGCGCACCTCGCAGTCCTTACGGCGAAACAGCTTTCGACGATCAGTTCAATACATCACGCCATTCGTTTACGGCAGGTTATCGCTGGCAACCTAAACCGCATTTCATTCTTACAACAACTGCTGCAGTTTCTGAATTTGAACGCATCAAAAACACTTGGCTGCGTGATCTTACCACACTCACAAACACACTTGCTTCAGGAAACGGCCTTCAAGATACATCAGCATTTTCGTTGCAATTGCTGCGAACAGTTGCGGTGTTTCACAAAGATTCATCGCACTACCGTTTTGAAACCGGAATTGATGTAAACCGGGAAACAGCTCTGGGCAAACGAATTGAAGGAACTCAAGCCGAAATTATTGATGCAGCAGCATTCGGAGCCGGCGAATTCAGAACTGAGAAATTTGTTTTACGTGCCGGTTTAAGAGCCGCATGGAACTCGGCATTCAGTGCGCCGGTTATTCCTTCGCTTCAACTGAAATACAATGCCGGAAAAAAATTCATTATCCGCGCTTCGTGGGGACAAGGATTCAGAGCTCCATCACTCAAAGAATTGTACTTCTACTTTGTTGATGTGAATCATAATATCCAAGGCAACGAACTGCTAAAAGCCGAAACAGCCAATAGTTTTATGCTGAACGTACAGCATAAATCAAGCATCAGAAAACTCAATATTAACTCAACACTTCAACTGTTTGCTAATGATATACGTAACCTGATCACTTTAGCACAAATCACATCAACCGAATTCAGCTACATCAATGTTGGGCAATACAAAACCAGAGGTGTAACCGGCAATTTTCAGTTCAATTCAGGTAACTGGACTTTTTCTGCGGGAGCATCCGAAACCGGACGCTTCAATCAATTATACACCGAAGCCAATACATTACCACAATATGTGTGGAGCACCGAACTCCGCAGCAATATCATTTACACAGCCGAAAAACCATCCATTCAATTTTCGGTTTGGTGGAAATACAACGGAAGTTTGCCGGGCTACTCAATCAGCAGTAACGGAGCAACAACACTTACAAAAGTTGATCCGTGGAATATG
Source organism: Bacteroidota bacterium (assembly GCA_046335555.1). Classification (GTDB taxonomy): domain Bacteria; phylum Bacteroidota; class Bacteroidia; order Palsa-965; family Palsa-965. The sequence continues at coordinate 10,877 of JBKDHA010000199.1, read as the reverse complement.
CTGGATGCACAATTTACCAAGGGTTTGTTTGGCAATCAATTAAAACTTTCGGCCGGAGTAAAAAACCTTACTAATGTGCGCTCAGTAAACTCGGCAGCAGCTTCGGGAACTGCGCACAGCAGCGGAACTTCGCAACCTGTTGCAACCGGACGGCAATACTTTTTCAGACTTCAATGGCAGTTTCAATATTCTGTAAAATGAAAAACATACTGTATTTTATTTTTGCTTTAGTTATTCTTGCTTCATGCGAACGCGAAGAACTTCCGGTTGCAGCACATGAAACAGGTGCATTAACTACCAGTGCTGTTAACATGGATGCAAATTACCGCTGGCAAATTTATTTCGATCTGGGCACAAACCGAGAAGTTGGACGATGCCTGAAAACAAGCTGGGATCTGGCATTTCAAACTACAGCATCCGGGTTTCACGTTTTCCTGAACAGCAGTAAAGCAATGGCCGCATGGAATACCGGCGATACAAATTTCACAGCCATTACAGACAGTACAGGTTTTGCTGCCGGAAGAAAATTTGATGAAGCATCTGGCAACCAAGACTCAACTGCAATTGGCGACTGGCGACAAATAAAACCGGTTTACATCATCGACCGCGGTTACAGTGAAACAGGGCAACCACAAGGCATCCGAAAAATTCAGATTCTTCAGGTCAATTCTTCAGCCTACGAAATTCGATTTGCAACACTTACAGGTTCCGAAAACAGAATAACTGTAGCTAAAGACAGCACATACAACTTCACATTCGTTTCACTTTCATCAACCGGAAGCATTGTAAGTGTTGAGCCGCCAAAAGCCAATTGGGATCTGGTATTTACGCAATACACACATATCTTTCATCAGCCCTTTACGCCGTATCTGGTTACCGGCTGCCTGCTCAACTCCTGGCAAACTGCATCTGCTGTTGACACTGGAAATTCATTCGAATCAACCGGATTTGCAGAGTTGCAGCAGTACACTTTAAACAATGCAGTAAATACAATCGGCTACGAATGGAAAGTATTTGACGGCACACAGTTTACAATTGTGCCCAACCGCTTTTACATTATTCGCGATAGTGAAAATTATTTCTACAAACTTCGTTTCACCGATTTCTACGATGCAAATGGAGTAAAAGGAAATCCGAAATGGGAATTTCAACGGCTTTAAATGTCTGGTCTCGACTCCGCTCGACCAGACAAGAGCATTATAGAACAGCTTGACCAGACAAGAGCATTATAAAACAGCTTGACCAGACAAGAGCATTATAGAACAGCTCGACCAGACAAGAATATCTAGTACTACTTAAACGCCCTGAGTGCTGCCACAAGCTACATCAAATCACTAAACACAGCATCCTGCCTGTTGCGCAGGTTATAGTTGCTCACCATCACTTCTCCGTAAGCACCTGCGGTTCGCAGCGCAATTAAATCGCCGCGATGCAGTTCGGGAAGTTCCAATGCTTTTGCAAAACAATCGGCTGATTCGCACACCGGGCCTACAACATCATACTTCTGCAAATCGCCGGTGGCTGTTAATGCTTCGATATGATGATATGCCTGATACAAAGCCGGACGAATCAATTCCGTCATTCCGGCATCGAGTACAGCAAAATGTGTTGGCAATCCTTTCTTGATATACAACACCCGGCTGATGAGTGTTCCGCACTGTGCAACGATAGCCCGGCCAAGTTCAAAATGAATTTTCTGACCAGGACGGCGTTCCAGAAACTTAGCGAATATTTCAAAGTATTTTTCGAAATCAGCTATCGGATGCGCATCCGGTTCGTGATAATTCACGCCCAGTCCGCCGCCCAGATTGAGGTGCGGAAGAGGCAAACCATACAGCGCAAACAATTGCTGCAAGCGGTTTACTTTCAAACAAAGTGAACGAAAAACATTGAGATCTGTAATCTGCGAACCGATATGTACATGCAAACCCATACATTCAATATGTGTATGCAATTTCAGCAGAGCAATCACCTCACCAATTTCATGCAACCCGATGCCGAATTTATTTTCTTCGAGTCCGGTGGTAATGTAATGATGTGTTCGTGCATCCACATTCGGATTTACACGCAAGGCTACACGGGCTGTTTTACCGGCTTCGGCAGCTAACTCCGCAATAACTTCCAGTTCCTGCAGCGATTCGCAGTTGAAGCAAAAAATATCGTGATGCAAAGCAATTTTTATCTCGGCATCGGTTTTGCCTACGCCTGCAAACACAATATTTTCGGGTGCAAAACCGCAGTCGATAGCGCGCTGCACTTCATTGCCGCTCACACAATCGGCACCAAGTCCGGCTTCACGAATAATTTCGAGCAGGTGCGGATGTGCATTTGCTTTCAGCGCATAATGCACATGAAAATCGTGTGCTGATGCCGATTGAGTAAGCACATTCAGCGTTTGCCGGAGAAGCTGTGTATCGTAGAAATAAAAAGGCGTTTGCAACTTACCAAACGCAGCAGCATATTGCTGCACTGAAGAAGAAACTACGGCCTTATTCATTGTGCGCTGCGTGTTGAATGTTCACGAATAAACAGACCATCACTCAACGACAGAAGTGTTTCTTTTTTGTGCGCCGTAGCAACAAGCAGTGAAATATTATAAGCACTGCCACCGTAAGAAATCATCCGAATCGGAATCTGTTTCAAAGCGGCAAACACGCGCGAAGCGTAACCGTGTGTATCGGCACCAAACGAACCTACAATGCAAACAATTGTTTGGTTATGATCAACAGTTACTTCACCAAACTCTGCTAATTCGGCACTAATTTCTGCAAGGTGCGTATTGTCGTCGATAGTAAGCGAGACTGCAACTTCTGAGGTGGTGATCAGATCAATTGGCGTTCGGTAACGTTCAAACACTTCAAATACCGAACGCAAAAAACCGTAAGCCAGCAGCATTCGTCCGGAGCGGATGTTGATTGCCGTGATACCGTCTTTTGCAGCAACAGCCGTAATGCGTTCGCCCGAAAACGTGCTGCTGATGCGGGTTCCCTGTGCTTCGGGCTGCATGGTGTTGAGCAGGCGAACGGGCACATTGCGTTTTTGTGCGGGAAGCACACAAGTCGGATGCAGAATTTTTGCGCCGAAGTAAGCCAGCTCGGCAGCTTCATCAAAAGAAAGTTCTTGAACCGGAAATGTATGCGGCACAATTCGCGGATCATTATTATGCATCCCGTCGATATCCGTCCAGATCTGAATTTCGGAAGCATTCAGCGCAGCGCCGATCAGTGTTGCTGTGTAATCGCTGCCGCCGCGTTTGAGGTTATCTGTTTCGCCCCGGGTATTGCGGCAAATATAGCCTTGTGTGATGAAGAGTTGAACGCCGGGATATTTTTCAAGCTCCTGCTTCAGATGCGTTTCAATATAATTCAGATCGGGTTCATCGTTTGCATCAAGCCGCATAAAATTGAGTGCGGGCAGCAGTACCGAAGTATAACCTTGCTCTTCGAGATAAAACTGTACAAGTGCTGTACTCAGCAATTCTCCCTGTGCAAGAACAGCTTTTTCTTCAACTGCGGTAAACAAATCAGCACCAATATCGCGCAGATAGTTGAAATGTACGGTAATAAGTTCGTGCCCCTTTTCGCGGGCCGAACCGAGCAGTTCATCAACAGTTGTATGGTAATGTCCCTCAAGTTCATTGAGCATTGCTGCTGCGGCGGCCTGATCGCCTTTATACAATGCAGCAGAAACAGCCACTAATTGGTTGGTGGTGCCGGCCATTGCTGAAAGGACTACAATTTTGGGGTCCTGCGATGCGATCAGCGGAATCAGTGCGCGCATACGCTCTGCGCTGCCCACCGAAGTGCCGCCGAATTTTTGAATAAGCATATTGGTTCTATGTTTTCATTGCTGTGCAGGCTGTGTAAAGATGAGATTTTTTTGTGAAATCTTACACCGGATTTACATTACCAGTTACAAACGAGAACAAGAGTTCTTCACATCGAACACAACAAATCCCTATTTTTGCGTTCCTAGAAAGGAATATGTACTCACTCTTCGTCAAAGAAATTCGCAGCTTTCTCAGTTCCCTCATCGGGTACATTGTGATTGTTGTGTTCCTGCTGGCCATCAGTCTGTTTATGTGGATTGTGCCCGGCGAAACCAATGTGCTCGACATCGGGTATGCCGGGCTGGATACGCTTTTCAGCATTGCGCCCTGGGTTTTCCTCTTCCTCATTCCGGCCATTACCATGCGCTCGTTTGCCGATGAAAAAAAATCAGGCACCATTGAACTCCTGCTTACCCGTCCGCTTACCGATATGCAGATTATTCTGGCAAAATACTTTGCAGGATTGGTGCTGGTGATCTTCTCGCTCCTGCCTACTCTGGTCTATTTCTACAGCGTAGGCGAGTTAGGTTATCCCGAATGGAATTTAGACACTGGCGGCACCTGGGGTTCATACATCGGGCTTTTGCTGCTCGGTTCTTCGTTTGTGGCTGTAGGTATTTTCAGTTCTTCACTTACCGACAATCAGATCATATCGTTTGTAATGGCCTTTGTGCTTAGCTTTTTCTGCTATGTAGGTCTCGAACAAATCAGTTCGCTTTCGCTTTTCGGAGCAGGCGATACATTTATTAAAGCTTTGGGCATTAACGCACACTACAACGCATTGAGCCGCGGAGTAATTGACACACGCGATGTGATTTACTTCCTGAGTTTTAATTTCCTCTTCCTTTTGTGTACACGTACCGTGCTGGAAAGCCGGAAATGGTAATGCCGTGAAAAAGAAGAACAACCGCAAATCAGATCTGCTGAATCTCCTGCTGGGCTTGGGGATTATTGTGCTGCTCAATACGGCCTCCAACTACCTTTTTGCCCGTTTCGACCTTACAGCCGAAAAACGCTATACACTTGATGAAGGTACCCGCAATATGCTGGGCAACCTGAAAGATGTAGTGTTTGTGCAGGTATATCTTGAAGGCGATTTTCCTCAGGGCTACGGCGGTTTCAAACGCCTGCGCGATGAAACCCGTATCCTGCTTGATGAATTCCGCGTTTGGGGTGGCGATAATATCGAATACGAATTCATTGACCCAAACGAAAATCCGGATCCCGCACAGCGCCAGAAATTGGCCGAACAGTTGATGGAGCGCGGACTCTTGCCTTTTGAAGTAAAGTCAAACAACGACGACGGTTCTTCATCCTCGCTCAAACTTTTTCCGGGAGCTGTGGTGACCTACAACTCAAAGAAAACGGTCATCAATCTGCTCAGTACTCGCCGCGGAGCCAGCGAAGATGTTCAGCTGAACAACTCGGTGCAGGAGCTTGAGTACGAATTCTCAAATGCCATCCGGAAGCTGCAAACCAATATGCGTCAGCGCGTAGCTATTTTGCAGGGACACGGCGAACTCGACTCGATTTATATTGCCGATTTCACCGGGGCACTCAGCGAGTATTACGATCTCGAATTTGTTACTATTAACGATCAGCTTCGTGCCCTGCGCGATACCATGCAGCAGGCCGATCAGATCCGCAACAAATATGCAGCTCTCATAGTTGCCCGCCCGGACACTGCCATCAGCGACCGCGAACAGTTTATCATCGATCAGTTTATCATGTACGGCGGGCGTGTGCTGTGGATGGTTGACCCGGTTTATACCGATCTCGACAGCTTAGCCATTACCGGAAATACTTACGGACTGCCCAACCAGCTTGGTATTGAGGATTTGCTGTTCCGCTACGGAGCTCGCCTGAATACCGATCTCGTGCAGGATCGTTATTGTACGCCTATTGCCTTAAATACAGCACCTCCGGGCTCACAGCCCCGCATCGAGCGGCGTGATTGGTTGTTTTTTCCGATGATTCGCCCCGAAAGCAACCATCCCATAGTGCGCAACCTCGATGCTATCCGCACCACATTCCTGAGCACGGTGGATACGGTAGAAACAACATCACCGGTTAAGAAAACCATACTGCTGACCACCTCAAAAGAATCGCGGGTGCTGAATACGCCAACTCGGATTTCATTGGCAATGACGCGGTTTCAGATCGACAGGCGAATGCTCAATAAACCGAATCTTCCGGTAGCTGTTTTGCTTGAAGGCAAATTTGATTCGTATTTCAAAAGCAAATTTTTGCCCGAAGAATTCAAGAACAGCCCGATTATTGGCTTTAAAGACGAAAGCAAAGAAACCCGCATGATTATTATCGGCGATGGAGAAATTGCGGCTAACGATGTTCGTCAGGGACAAGCATTACCGCTCGGTTTCGACCGCAATATGCCGCAAAACAGCACGCTGTATGCCAACAAGGAGTTTCTGCTCAACTGCATGAACTACCTGCTTGATGGCAAGGAACTGCTTTCGCTCCGTTCACGCGAGGTAAAACTCCGTTTGCTCGACCGCGACAGCATACGTGTGCACCGCGAAAAATGGCAGTACATTAACGTAGCCGTTCCGGTGCTGGTGGTTATTGCATTCGGTGTTCTGCGTATGTTTTTACGCCGCCGCCGCTATGCGGGACAAAAACCGTCAGCCGAACCGAAAACATCTTAATCTCTGCCGCCTGAGAAGCAACATTCACCATTAGCAAGTTTAATTGCCGGTTTGCGTGTCTTGTTTGCATATTTGAACCGCCATCCCTGCCGACAAGCAAATAGTCTATGAAAAAAATTGTATTCCCGTTGCTCGCAGTTGCTGCACTTGCAGGTATTGTAATCTGGTTAGTAACACGCGATAATGAAGGCACCACGCTCGATAAAGAGCTTCGTGATTTTGCGGTAGCTGATACTGCTGCTGTCACCAAAATCTTTTTTGCTACAAAGCAGCCCCAAACCCTTACCCTTACCCGCGAAAACACGGGCTGGATGGTAAACGGCAAATACCCGGTGAGGCACGATGCGATGCGTATTCTGCTTCATACTATTCATGATCTCGCTGTGAAAGAACCGGTAAGCCGTCCGGCCAAAGAAAGCATTATCAAACAACTCGCCACCAGCGGTATCAAGGTCGAAATTTATCAGGGCGATAAATTGGTGAAAGTGTATTTCGTAGGCAGTGAAACACCCGATATGCTCGGAACCTACATGCTGCTGCGTGATGTTGAAACCGATAAAAATTCTTCAGAGCCGTTTGTTATGGAGCTGCAGGGTTTTAACGGCTATCTGACTCCGCGCTTTTCTGTTGAGGCCGACGACTGGCGCGAACGTTCGGTTTTCAAGTACTTTGCACCCAATATCCGCTCAATTAAAGTAGAACACACCAGCGCTCCCGGACAGTCGCTGGAAGTACGCCAGACTGCACCCAGCAAAGGATTCGGATTGTTTACGCTTGCCGGTCAGCCGCTTCCGTTTGATACGGCTCAGGTGAAGCAGTACATTTCGTATTTCAATTATATCGGGCACGAAGGTTTAGCCAGCAACCTCAAACCCGCTCAGCGCGATTCGATCCTGCGCAGCAAACCCGAACACATTATTACCGTAACCGATGCGCAGGGCAAAGTAAACCGCGTGGCGATGTATCTCAAGAAAAACGACGGTTTTGCACCCAATGACTCAACAGCGGCTATGCCAGTACCTTATGATCCCGACCGGATGTATGCTTACAGCAGCATCGAAAAGGAAATGGTGCAGGTGCAATACTTTGTTTTCGGGAAATTGCTGCAAACACCGCCTTATTTCGTAAAACCGAAGAATTAGTCGATTTACAGCTCTCCCGGTTGAAAATTAAAGCCGTCAGAATTTCGCTTTTTCATCTTACCTTTTCATTATCAGGCTATTATCATTATTAACAGCCTGTTCAAAAGTCGTTTAATAAAATGACGGCCAGTAGCCGGCGTTCGGTTTTGAAAGGGCTAATTTTGCAAGGTAAATAGCACCAAAAACGACTATGAAATTTATTGTTTCCAGTTCAACCCTGCTCCGTCAGCTTCAGATGCTGAATGGTGTGCTTAACTCAAGCAACACCCTTCCTATTCTTGATAATTTTCTGTTTGAAATTGACAAAGGCCAGCTCACCGTTTCTGCTTCCGATCTGGAAACAACGATGACCACACAACTCAATGTTGAGTCGAAAGACAGCGGCAACGTAGCTGTTCCGGCCAAACTGCTCATCGATACACTCAAAACTTTCCCCGAGCAGCCGCTTACATTTTCTATCGACAAGAAGCGTTTCGCAATTGAGATTGCTTCTGATCACGGTAAATACAAAATCACCGGTCAGAACGGTGATGAGTTTCCGAAAGCTCCTTCGCTCGAAAACGGCAGCAATATCGAAATGGATGCTTCGGTGCTTTCACGCGCAGTAGCTAAAACTATTTTCGCTGCCGGTAATGATGAACTTCGTCCCGTAATGTCAGGCGTATTCGTTCAGTTTACCGAAGAGAATGCCACCTTTGTAGCTACCGACGCGCATAAACTTGTTCGCTACCGCCGCACCGATATTAAATCGAGCGGAGCTGCATCGTTCATTCTCCCGCGCAAGCCCCTGAACCTGCTCAAAAACATTCTGGGCAGCGTAGAAGGTCTGGTGCGTATCGAATACAATCCTACAAACGCCCGCTTCTCTTGGGGCATTGCTGCCGACGGCACTGTGGGCACAACGCTGGTTTGCCGCCTTATTGATGGCAAATACCCGAACTACGAAGCGGTAATTCCGAAGCAAAATCCGAACAAGCTCAGCATCGACACCAGTTCGCTGCTTGGTTCAATTCGCCGCGTTTCCATCTTCGCCAACAAAACCACACATCAGGTGCGCCTCAAAATTGCAGGCAGCGAACTCAATATTTCTGCAGAGGATCTTGATTTCTCTAACGAAGCTGTTGAACGTCTCACCTGTTCTTACACCGGCGATGATATGGAAATTGGCTTCAACTCCAAGTTCCTGCTCGATATGCTTACCAATGTTGACAGCGACGAGGTAGTAATTGAAATGTCGGCTCCGAACCGTGCAGGTATTCTTTTGCCGGGCAGCAAAGCTACCGATGCAGAAGATACACTCATGCTCGTAATGCCGGTAATGCTGAACAACTAGGAACATCTCTTAAAACTCAAAATATCTTCGTTGGACTTGTCGCGAAAATCCTCATTTACACAAGTAAACTCCGGTTTTCGCTCCTGCGTCCGCCTCAATCTTCTGAGTTTTAAGAAATGTCCTAATTAATATATAATAACTAATTAAGATCGGGAGTTGTGTTGTAAAGCACGGCTCCCGATTTTTCTTAACCTTAACTCCAATCATCAGTACAATGAATAACACTCCAGAGCAAACCGAAGACAACACTTCAGATTACGACGAAAACTCCATTCCTAAATTCGACGAAAACGAAATGTCGGGCGAAGATGAACTACAAGGCGATCTGATTACCATTGCACGATTTTCGTACCTCTACGAAGCCGAGTTGCTGGCCGGAAAACTATAAGCTGAAGGCATTCCGGCATTTATTCCCGATGCAATGACTGTTTCAGTTGATCCGTTTTTGGTGAATACCATTGGTGGTATCAGGGTGCAAATTCCGGATACATTTCATGAACAGGCTAAAGAATTATTGGCCGAACTAAGTAACAAAAGCAAACCAGCCGAATCGAAACCTAAGTTTGTAATGCACAATGGCAAAAAAATGCGCCTCAACAATGGTGTTTGCATGGAATGCGGTGAAGCTGGTTTGTATATGGATGTACTGCCACTCTGGCGGAGTATTTTAAGCGTTGCGGCAACTATGGGTACCGATCTCCCGATGCAGAAACAACGTAAGTGCTGGTGCAGTGTATGCAATTCGGAGTGGACGGTTTGAGGATAGATTTATGCAATTCGTTCATTCTGCTTAATTTTTGTAAAAACGAAACCTCTTAATAAATATCAATTGAATGTCTGAAAACGAAATTGCTTCGATTGTTGTGAATACAGCTTTTCGCATTCATTCGCAATTAGGGCCTGGCTTGTTTGAGTCGGTATATGAGGAAATAATGTATTATGAATTGTCTCGGCAGCATTTGAATGTTGAGCGACAAAAGGCAATACCTGTGATCTGGAATAATGAACGAATAGAAGTCGGATTCAGAGCTGATTTAGTCGTTAATAATTCGGTAATTATTGAACTAAAATCAATTGAAAAAATAGCGCCTGTTCATAATAAGCAACTTATGACCTACCTGAAGCTATCGGGACTTAAACTTGGGTTATTGATAAATTTTAATGAGGAACTAATTAAGAAAGGGATTACACGGGTTGTAAATGGTTTGTGAATAAATCTTGCTTGGTGCTATCTGTATGTTTATGCTTTGCTTAAAATAAAAATCGCGCGAAGGCGCTTTCCACCATACTTCCGCTTGGTTCGATAAAATAGCTGTATTTCTTTTTTTGAGAAAAATGTTGTCTATCTCCGTATGCAATAATTAAATAGTATAGTTAAAAATCGCGCGAAGGCGCGAAGGCGCTTTCCGCCATACTTCGGCTTGGTTCGATAAAATAGTTGTATTTCTTTTTTTGAGATAAAATGCTGTTTGTCTCCGTATGCACTAATTAAATAGTATAATTAAAAATCGCGCGAAGGCGCAAAGGCGCGAAGGCACTTTCCGCCATACTTCCGCTTGGTTCGATAAAATAGTTGTATTTCTTTTTTGAGAAAAAAATGCTGTTTATCTCCGTATGCACAATTAAATAGTATAGTTAAAAATCGCGCGAAGGCGCGAAGGCGCTTTCCGCAATACTTCCGCTTGGTTCGATAAAATAGTTGTATTTCTTTTTTTGTGAAAAAATGCGGTCTATCTCCTTATCCACTAATTAAATAGTATTGTATTGCAATACTCCGGTAGTTTTTCCACAGTTAATCGAAGCCAATTTAATTAACAGTGCTCTGGGGATAATTTTTGTTCATACAATGGCATAAAAAAAGAGAAAGTGTGTGTTTTTAGTTGTGCAAAAAAAACCACCTTTCTCTT
>JBKDHA010000198.1:0-8718 GCA_046335555.1 Bacteroidota bacterium | reverse complement strand
CATAGAAATAAAGTGTGTTATGATCTAAACCATTTTAAATAAAAGGTAATCTGATATTCGGCAGTAGGCACACCTTATATGGTAATTTTACACGTTCAGAAACGCTCTGGGCAACGCCTCAATAAGATCTCCAGCTTTCATCGTTTCCTGCCCAAAAGCTGCGGCGGCATTATCGCCGGCTTTACCGTGCAGATAAACGCCCAGCACCGCGGCCTGTAGCGCATCGTAGCCGCGCGCGCGCAAACCGGTGATTAAACCTGTAAGCACATCGCCGCTGCCGCCTTTCGCCATGCCGGCGTTGCCGGTGGTGTTGAAGAATGCGCGGCCGTCGGGACTGGTGATGCTGGTGTATGCGCCTTTGAGCACCACATAACAATTGAAACGCCGCGAAAATTCGATCTGCGACAGAAAGCGTTCATGCCCGCTTGTGTGTGCACCAGCCAGCCGGTCGAACTCGCCGGGATGTGGTGTGAGTATGGTTCCGGCAGGCAGAAACGCCAACCAGGTTTTGTTTTCGGCTAAAATGTTGAGCGCATCGGCATCAAGCACCGCCGGGCAATTCGCTTCCTGCAACCATTGTTTGAGCAGTTGTGCGGTTTCGGGCGCTGTGCCAAGACCGGGGCCAAAACCAATAGCGCTGAACCGTTCGGCATTCCGGATGCGGCCCGAAACAATTTCTGCGGCATCGCTTTGTAGCAGCATGGCTTCCGGAGCGGCGGTTTGCAAAATCGTTTCGGCACATTGTGGCACCAGCGCTGTAACCAAGCCGCAGCCCGAACGCAGCGCAGCATTTACCGCCAGCACCGCTGCGCCCGATTTTCCGCGACTGCCTGCTACAAGCAGCGCATGTCCGTAAGTGCCTTTGTACGAAAAAACGGCGCGACTGCGCAGCAGCGGAGCAATTTCTTCGGGCGTAAGCAATGTGTATGGCGTTTCGGCGGCAGCAATGTATGCCGGATGCAAACCAATATCAATTACCCGCACAATGCCTGCATACTTACCGGTTTCGGCAAACAGTAATGCGGGCTTGGGCTGATGAAAGGTAAATGTGTAAGCCGCATTCACCACATATCGTAAACGGTTGTTGCGGTTATCATCGCCATACAAACCCGAAGGAAGATCAATAGCAATGTTGCGGCTTTGTGCGGCATTTATGTTTTCGATAATGGCGGCGGCAAGGCCTTCGGGCTCGCGGTTGAGTCCCGAACCGAAAATGGCATCCACCACAACCGGCCGGAAGAGCAGCGTAAAATCAAAATCACTTTGATCCTGCCAATCAATTACCAGCACCTTTTTGCATTCAACTTGGAGCCGCATCAGGTTATGCGCAAAATCAGCACTGTCGGTTGCGGCGGCTCTTACCAGCAGCACAATTACCGAATAATTTTTCTGACTCAGCTGGCGCGCAATCACTAAACCATCGCCGCCGTTGTTGCCGTTTCCGCAAACTATATGCACCACTTCCTGCGGTGAAACAAGTTGCGTAATCAAAGGCACACAAGCCGAAGCAGCTCGTTCCATAAGGCCGGCAGAACTTACCGGTTCATTGGCAATGGTATAAGCATCGGCTTCGCGGAGCTGAGGTGTGCTGAGTAATTTCATGGGAACAGAGGTCCAAAGTGAACAACACGCACAATAAAATTGATAATCACCAGCGCAGTGGTCAGTCCGTATAACACTAGTAAATTTCTTGCGCCATTTGGAAAGCGAAAAATTAAATGCGCAATCAGGTAAATCCAGGTCGAAAGAAAAGGCAGCATGGCCGGAAAACGAGCCATGCTGCCCCAAATATCGCCGCTTAGCAGGAGTATGAATGAACGCTGAAAACCACAGCCCGGGCAAGAAACACCAAAACTTTCTCTGAACGGACAGCCTAACTGATGATGTTCAAGCCAGTGGATGAATTCATCCATTACATTATACTGCTTAGTAGTTATTAAAGCCGTTGAGTGCTCCAAATCCCCCCATCATTGCCGATCCAACTGTGACAAAAATGAAGATTACATACAAAACATATATCCCGGAAAGAATCATGCCGATGATCGCACAGATTCGTCCTGCATTCATGTTTTTGTAGGATGACTCGGTAAACTCAGTAGGGTTTTCGGTATATAAACGCTTTGCTTTTGTTGCCAAAACCAGAGCAATAATTCCGCAAATTAAACCGATAATACCATAACACCAGCAGAAGACAATCGAACAAATACCCAACACCAGAATACCTACTGAATTAGGAAGTGTTCGCTGCATCGGAAATTGCGGCATGGGTGCTCCACCATACGGATTGTTGGGTGGCGGAAACTGTCCCGAATTACCATACGGATTTTGCGGAGGCATATTACCGTAAGGATTCTGCGGAGGAGGCATATTACTTCCCGTAGGCGAATATGGATTCTGCGGCGGAGGCATATTACCGTAAGGATTCTGCGGCGGAGGCATATTACTGCCCGGAGGCGAATACGGGTTCTGCGGCGGGGGCATATTACTTCCCGGAGGCGAATACGGATTTTGCGGCGGAGGCATATTGCTTCCCGGAGGCGAATACGGATTCTGCGGCGGAGGCGGATTATTGCCCGGAGGCGCAAACGGACTCGGCGGAACCGGCGGAGGGGTGCTGAAATCGCCCGAAGGATTTTCGTTATTGCCTTGCGGATTACCGGGCTGATTCGGATCGAACGGCGGACCGGGAGGAGGAGGAAAATTTGACATCGTGATCAAAAATATAAGCTGCCAAATTAATGAAATGTTGGCAAGCGACAGACGAAAAAATAGCGTATTCTGTTTTTTCTCACATATTACTAAAGATTACAGGACATATTTTCTTGCTGATAATAAAAAAGCGTCTATTTTTAGGAACACAAATACACTCACATGGAAACACCAAACAACTCAGGCCCAAATCAAAATCCGCCAAACTATCAGCAAGGACCGCCGCCGGGTGGATATCCGCCGAACTACGGTCAGCCCGGCACACCTCCTAAACAAGATAATACCATTGCCATTGTTGCACATTTCACACTCATCGGCTGGATTATCGCATTAGTGATGCACGGAAGCAACAAAACAAGTCTTGGCGCTTATTTTATTCGTCAAATGCTTGGATTGATTTGCTGTCAGTTTGCAATGATTATCCTTGTATTCATTCCTGTTATTGGATGGATTTTATATCCTATTCTGGGAATAACACTGTTTGTATTTTGGATCATGAGTCTGATCAATGCCATTAACGGTGTTGAGAAACCTGTTCCGGTGATTGGCGAAAAATTCAATGAATGGTTTAAAGGCGTTGCTTCAGTATAAGTTTGCAACTTTCATACCTCACTAAAGTAGAAGCTGCCTCAGAAGATTGGGGCAGCTTTTTTTATCAAAGACAGCGACGCGATGCATTGCGTCGTTACTGAGGAGTTGTAGTTCAAAGGCTGGTTAGCTGTTGATTTATTGCTTGTACTTGCGGTTCAAGCAGAGATCCGTCGTTATTGATGATCCATTTTGAGCGCTTCGTTTTTTCTTCTTCCGGCCATTGATTGCTGATGCGTTTCCGCACTTCGGCTTCCGAAACGCTGTCGCGCTGCATGACACGACGGATGCGGATTTCTTCGGGAGCTGTAACGGTAATTACACCGTCGAGTCCTTTGTCGGAACCGCTTTCAAAAAGTATGGCCGCTTCTTTTAAAATGTACGGATGATTTGCGTGAGCCAAACACCAATTTTCGAAATGCCGGGCTACAGCGGGATGCACAATGCTGTTGATTTTAGCAAGCGCTGTTTTATCGGCAAATACAATTTCAGCTACACGGGTGCGGTTTAGTTTTCCGTCGGGCAAATAGGTTTCTGCTCCGAAGGCTTCAATAATTGCTTCGCGGAGTTCGACATCCGAATTTTGCAGCATCCGTGTTTCGGCATCAGCATAAAAAACGGGCACACCGAGGGCTTCAAACAGTTTTGCCACTGTAGTTTTGCCGCTTCCGATGCCGCCCGTAATTCCAATTTTGAGCATAGTTCAAAGCTAAACAAAAGCGGCCATCCGGATGATTCCGCGATGGCCGCTGATGCTAAAAAGATTATCCTAGTTTGTTTTTACAATGCGGGTAGTGCTCAGTACTTCGGTACCGGCAATGATGCGTACAAAGTAAACGCCACCGCCAAGCTGATCGCCTGAAAGCAGCACGCCTTGTGTGCCGTTCAGTTGCTGCACAGCTACAATGCGGCCGGTTACATCGGTAATTTCAAGAACTGCTTTGCCGGTAAACTGCGAAGGCAGCGTGTAATTAATCTGCACCTGACCGCTGAACGGGTTCGGGAATGCAGTAACTGCGGCTTGCTGCTCCACTTCTGGAACGCTCACGGCATTCGAATCAACAACATAAAAATGATCGAAAGCTCCTTCGAGCAAATGCCCCGGCTGCTGATCGGCAATCTGCACTGTGAGGCGCATGGTTGCTGTTTTAGTCATGAGCGGATTCACACGCACTGCGCGGTGAACCCATGAAGACATACCCGCAGTATTGGCATTTACATTTTCAACTGTTGTTGTAACTGTGCCATTGGTCAAACGCACCACCATTGAGTCATTAGGATTGCCTGAACCACCTGCATTGAAGAACCAGCGGTCGTAGTGAATCCACGGATCGTTGTATGTGGTGAGATCGAACAAGGGTGAGCTGAGTGTGGTCTGGCCGCCGTCAACATCATCGTTCGAAGCATTTCCGCCGCCGTTGCCGGTTACAAAACACTTATCGGTGCAATCACTGTTTACGTCAACATCCGGGTTAGCATCATTTGTGGCTAGGTAAGATGTTCCTACCGGTTCGCCGCGTTCCCAGCTTCCTGAAAGCGCTGTACCTGAAACAGTCCAGCCGAGATCAAATGTAAATTCGTCTTCGTAACCACGCTGCAAAGAAATTTGAGCGCTGCTTGCCGATGGTGTTACACTGTCTTGTGCGCAATACATGAGATAGCCCCACTGTGCTGCGCCTATTGTGTAAAGATCGGTAATACCGTTGCAGTTAGAATATTGCCCGGCCACATCTGAAGTAAATGAATATGTGTTGCTTGAGCTGGTATAACTTACCTGAACATTCTGGAGCACGCTGCTGCTTGCTGCATCAGTTACAGTTCCGTTAATGCTCACATTATTCGGCGAGAACATGTTGATGTTGTAGAAATTTACCTGACCGGGAGCAAATACTACGTTGTTCATTACAACAGAAGTATAACCCGGCTTGCTAAATGTTACTGTGTATGTTCCCGGCAGGTGTGTACCTGTTGCAAAATTTCCGGTAATGTCTGATGTAGTGGTAACGTTTACCGATGAAATTGTAATGGTAACACCTGTAAGCGGTGTACCGCAAGTACTGTCTGTTACAGTTCCTTCGAGATAGCAGGCGCGCACATAAGTGGGCGAAAGCACAAACAAGCCTTCGTCAATATTTGAAACAACAATTGTTCCCGAAGGCAGGAACGGATAAACACCCCATGCGCCCTCAAAACCATTGCCTGTTCCGGCATACGTATCATAGCGGCCTACTTCAACCAAGTTGTGCGGACGAGTTACATCAACAATATTGAAACCGTCTTTGTACCAAGAGGTAATTGCCCAGTTATTCAGAATATGAGTATTGTGAACAACGGAGCCCGAACCGGGGGTTGTTTGCATACGATCAACTTCCTGAATGTTTGAAAGGTTACTGATGTCGTAAGCACCTAGAAATGAGTTGGTATTCTCATCGGTGGTGAAAAGGAAATTGCGATCGTCGCTGATCCACACATTGTGTGTAAAAGCAGTTGGAGTAGTTTGTGTGGCCAACACCACAGGAGCAGTTTTGTTGGTCATGTCAACTACAGTAAAAAAGCCTGCGTAAATGTGACCGGCATACAGCGTATCGTTGTCCACATAACCATCATGCACATAACCGTTTTGCTGATACTCACCAACATAAGTTGGGTTGTACGGATCAGCATTGAGGTCGAGCACCACTGCTCCGCCCTGCCCGATATTGCTGCCAAAGAGGTAGCAATAACCCAGTGTAGTGTCAATGTGCAGCGCGTGAACGGTAGAAAGTTGTCCAGCAATAGCACCATCGCCAAAATAATATTGATGCGGCAAAGTTGTATTTGGCAAACCTCGCATATCAACAATTTGCAAAGCACCGCCGTTTCCTTCGGTAGTTACATAGGCAAAGCCTTTATAGACTTTAATTTCTTTCCAGAGATCATCAACATTGGGAATCTGCGCAACCTGAACAGGTGTTGCCGGATTGGTCACATCAACAATGCTCATGCCTTGTGAAGCACCGCAAAGGGCGTACTCATTGCCTAGCGAATCGCGGTAGCCGCAAATATTGGCAAGTGTTTGCTGGCCATACGTAAGCTGACTCTGAAACTGCACATTGTAGTTTTG
This sequence comes from Bacteroidota bacterium, assembly GCA_046335555.1. Taxonomy (GTDB): domain Bacteria; phylum Bacteroidota; class Bacteroidia; order Palsa-965; family Palsa-965. The sequence goes on along the minus strand of JBKDHA010000198.1, from coordinate 2,318 downwards.
CGCAGGCATCTCGGCTGCAAGCAAACCAAAAGCAGCCAGCGCTGCAGTGTAGATTTTTTTCATCGGAAAAATCCGTTTATTGTTAGTTTGGGAGAAAATCAAAGAACGGAAAAAAAAAGCAGAGCATAAAATCTCATCTGTATCGTTTCACCGCTGTTTTACAAATGGTCGGTTATTCGGGGCAAACGGCAAACAGATTTAGTATTATTTAGTAGATTGAGATTAGCAACACAGATCTATGAAAATAAAGCGGAGACTGATACTGAAAATTCAGATCAATCTCCGCAATGCTGTTTGAGTAACGATGCAGATTAAAAAATGTTTTTTTTGCAGATAGATGGCTGATGCCAAAACTATTTGAGCTTCTTAACTTCTTTCACCAATGCTTCGCGCACGTTATCATTTACAGGATATAAAGGTGCGCGGAGGTTGGCTTTGCAAAGTTTCATGGCTTCGAGCGCTACTTTTATTCCGCCCGGATTTCCGTCGGCAAAACAAAGCTGAGTGAAATGAATGAGGCTTTCGTGAAGCGGACGGGCTTTAGCAAAATCGCCGGCTAAACCAGCGCGAACCATGTCTGAAAATTGCTTCGGGCAAGCATTGGCAACCACAGAAATCACACCATCAGCACCGCAAGCCAGTATCGGAAGTGTAAGCAGATCATCGCCCGAAAGCACAAGGAAATCGGCCGGGCGGTCGCGCAGAATCATCATGATTTGTTCCAGATTGCCTGAAGCCTCTTTAGTACCTACAATGCGCGGACAATCGTGTGCGAGGCGGAGTTGAGTTTCGGCAGTCATGTTCATGCCGGTGCGGCTGGGCACATTGTAAATCAACACCGGCAGCGGCGATGCTTCTGCAATTACACGGAAATGCTCGTACAAACCATTCTGATTCGGCTTGTTGTAATACGGCGCTACTGAAAGAATACCGCTCACACCAAGCAGATTGGTGGTTTCGAGTTTGTGAATGACTTCAGCAGTATTGTTCCCTCCAATGCCAAAAACTACAGGCACACGGCCTTTCGCTGTCTCAAGCACAAACTGAAGCACTTCTACTTTTTCATCATCGTAAAGCGCAGGAGCTTCGCCGGTTGTGCCCATTACTACCAGAAACTCGCATTTACCGGCAATAATATGATTCACAATTTTGGCTAATGCCGGAAAATCAATGCTGCCGTCGTTTGCAAAAGGTGTTACAATTGCAACGCCGGTTCCGCGAAACGGGTGATTGAGACGTGATGCCGATGATTTTTTGGTGGTGCGTGCCATAACAGGTTTTGGATGTTTGGCAAAGGTAAGGCTTCCGGTTAATCACACATCATGCGTGAATAAGTGTTGGATGATTGTTGGTAAGTGTAGCGATGAGCTGCTAAATTAAACGATCAGCAATTGATCCGTACAAAGCAATTTTTAAGGCAATAGCTACGATTTTATTTTTGTTAATCTTCTCAAAAATCCCTCACGATCTATCATCTCCGCGCCCAGCGATGCTAAATGTTCCGTCTCCACCTGACAATCAATCAGCTCTCCGCCTTCGGCTTCAAACTGTTTTACAAACGAAATAAATGCTGCTTTAGAAGCATTACTCACACGGCTAAACATCGACTCACCAAAGAAAAAATTTCCGAGCCGAATCCCGTAAAAACCGCCAACAAGTTTTCCTTCTTTCCGCGCTTCATAACTGTGCGCAAAACCGCGGCGGTGCAACTCTGTGTATGCTGCAATCATTTCGCGGGTAATCCACGTACCGTCCTGCCCCGGCCGTTTCACGGCTGCACACGAAGTGATTACTTCTGCAAAAGCCTGATTATGTGTAATGGTAAATTCTCCGCGGTGCAGCACCTGTTGCATACTTTTTCAAACCCGCAGTTGCTGCGGAAACAGCACAAAACGCGGATCCGGACACCACCAAAGCGGCACTGTAGTTTCATCAAACCACGGAAAAATTCCGCTGCGGTATGCACTCAGCAAACGGTCGGGATGAAGATCGCCGCCAACGGCAAGCAAGCCCTCTGCATCAGCTTCCGATACCGGCGGAAAACTGTAATCATCGGGTGAAAGCCAGACAGGCATCAGATTTCGGAGGCTGGACTGTTGATGAGCTGCAGATAAATATCAACCTGACGCAGAAAATACTTGAGACCTTTATCGGCCGGACTGTCGATCAGTAAATCGTGCAAATGTTCTCCGTCTTCTTCAAAACGGCCAATCTTGAAACTAGCACGCGAAAGTCCGCCGATACAATACAACGCAAACTATTTTCAATCATTGAGATCTAGCAAAAGATCAAAAGGCTCATCAATAAAATTCTGCACA
>JBKDHA010000197.1:0-3117 GCA_046335555.1 Bacteroidota bacterium | reverse complement strand
TTTTTTATCAATGTCATTAATCTGCAATTGAAAACCTGCTCTCTGATTTTTTAAATCATCTAGGGCTTTCTGTTGTGCTTTTATATCAGCTTCTCCTTTTTCTTTTGTTTCTTCAGGATCGAAAACAAGCGATGCAAGACCTCCGGTAAACTTACCATATAAATCAAAATTCTTTCCAACCGCTTGACCTATCAAATCAATGCCTTTTAAAACAGTAGTTATCGGCAGCGATACAAAAGCAATAAGGCCCTGCAATATTTCTTTATTTCTTTTTGCAGCAGCGACCTGTGCTTTCTGTGTCTCAATACTATTTTTAATATTTATTTCTGCAGCTTTTATAGCTGCATCGGTTTGCGATATTTTTAATTTTAAAATATCTTTTTCGCTTTTACCCTGTAGCTTTAAAATGTTTTCCTGTGACCCAATAGCATCTAACTTCTCCTTTTGAACTTGTAAGTTCTTTTCCGATTCTTTATTAAGCTTTTTCTGTTCTTCACTTACACCGCTAACAGCCGCTTTAATGTCATCCCAATACGCGACAATTGCGCCTAATGCAATTACAAGCAACCCAATACCTGTAGACCCGATAGCAGTTTTCAATGCTGTAAAAGCCCTTACGCCTACTATTTTAAGTTCATCAAAAGCTTTACCTAAATCACCGATCTGACTTAGACCCTGTGACAAAGCCATTGCGCCCTGAACTTTTACAAGTGTCTTTTGCAGATCGTCACTTTCACTTCCAACTAATGCCATTGCGCCCTGAACAGCTGAAAATCCGGCGGCCACCTGCGAAGCGGCGTTTGAAAAAGCTTTAAACTTATTACCAGGATCGAATAGATCAGCTTGCTCTTTCGCATCGTTAATCCTGTCTTTTAATTCCGCAACCCTTCTAGCAGCGTCAATAGCTTGAGGAGATGTTTTACCAAACGCCTCCTGCATTCTAAGCAAATCAGACGTAGCTTCTTTAATCGCTTTGCGTACTTGACCTATCGACTCAAATTCAACTTCAACACTCGCCCCGATAACCGTGTTAGCCATAATTAAAGTATTTTATTAGTTCAACCTGAACCAATTCGTTGTTAGTATAATCGTAATCTGAAATCTTATTTAACCGAAACAGCACCCCATCGATAAATATCGGTTTTGCAAAGTCAAGCTGTGCAATGTCAATAGGCTTCAGATATACGAAGCATTTAAGTATTTTGCTGTCTTTGTCTGCTATCTCTCCAATGTATTCACTCCAATACCTATTGAATAGATTTGCTGATGGGTAGTTAGTAGTTGTAAAGTAAACCTCACGAGGTGCGCCAAAGTTAAGATCAAAAGCAGGCGAAGTAGGATCGTCTAAGTGACCGGCATAGCCATATGATGTTTTGGCATATGTATTGCCGCCGCTTGTTATATTCCAACTCGATGCGCTTTTCTTTTTGCTGAATAATATCCTAATGTTAGAATCCATCCGGTCTTCTGCCAAAAGTTCATTTGATTTTTTGTAAATAGGAACTACATATTTATCAGAGCTATCATATTGAATAAGCGGCGAAGATGCAAAGATTATGTCAGTAGTAACCCTATCAGCTGCAAAAGGAAATCCAGTATCAAACTGCCTATCTGCATAATTTTGATTAAACTTTTTGCGGTATGATTCGTTGTAAAAATCATTATCATCTTTATACTTATATTCAAAGATCCTGCCGTTCAAATTACCCATAGGTGAAATTTGCCACGGTTTGTCCCTTGCCACTTTGTAAGTCCAATCTATTTGCTCACTTGACATATAGTCAATATACGGCTCAATAAATAACTTCTTTTCCTCAAGTCGATCCTCTGTTACGTATAAATTGAACATCTTAATAAGAGATGCTAAGAAGTCTTTTTGAAATATGCCTTTCGGGATGCTATCATTAACATATAATCCGTCCCCTTCGTTAGGATTGATCTCTACCGGAGTCGATGTTTCTATGAATAAATTACCTTAGTAAAACATTTCCTCCCCGATTGTTAAATCAGCAAAGCGAACGTTTATCATATCACTTACATTTAAAGTAAGCTCATCTGTAACTATCTCATATTCGCCTATTGAACTAATCGTAATTTCTTTCAGTACAGTTGTTCCTTTTCTGATCTGCAACCTGATATCTGTAGGGAAGGCATCGTAAGATGTTATGTTTATTGCGGCCCTTATTGTGCATGAAATAGATGTGCTGCCACCTAATGTAAACTCATCAGAATTACCATTCGTTGTAAATAATCCTAAATCGCCAAACACAAAGCGAAGATTGTAAAACCTTGTTTCCGCTGTAAACTGGTCATCTGCATTGCGATCCAATGCCACAGGATCGTTGTTCGTTAATTGCTTTTTATTGTGCGGAATGATTAAGCTTTTAAAATAAGCCGAATTAAAAAAGTCTGATTCATAGGTATACCCAGCCGCCGTAAACATTTTATCTATGTACTCTTTTACGTACAAAGCAGGGCGGAAAGTACCTATGTCGTAATCGTCATTTAAACCGCTTATTACAGCTGTTTCCCTATATAAACCGTAATCTATTAACGGATAAAAATAACCGCTGCCAGGTGTGTTATCCCAGCTATTTGATATTGCCGTGTGAGTCCAATTATGATCGTATGCACTAAAATCTAAGTCTTCTAATTTCTTATTGCTTATCTCAGACATTAACCCGCTAAGCTCACCAAACAAAGCACCTTCGTATTCGACAAAGTCACCGTCTTTAATTATTCCGGTTAACCTAAATATGCCACTAATAACAAGTAATCCATTAAGTCTAAGCTCCGACCTGCTTGTAGAAGCTACATTGAAAGCCGATCCTATGTTAGGCTGCCCAGGTGAAAGAGGATTGCGGCTGCCCATTTCATAAATATGCCCAAAAATAGAATGATTCGCAGCGGTGCCGGGCAAAACGATCTGCTTGCTGAAGGATGTTTCCCGACTTGCAAAGTTCGCAACATCATCAATGGCAAAAGTCAGTTGCACACTTATCTGATCGTTAATATCCGCCTTCTGCCCTTCTATAAATAGTTCGTACATATTAACGGAATTGTGTATTTGTTTTGTCGCTGAATTCTATATTCACAGTAAGGAAGTCCGTTTTATTT
>JBKDHA010000196.1:0-31488 GCA_046335555.1 Bacteroidota bacterium | reverse complement strand
GGTTATGATGCTTCTGAGGCGTTTAAACTAATCCGCAGTTACAGCGTTTGGCGTTGGGCCGCATTGTTTGGAAGGCAACCGGGCATTCTGAGTTTTCGCAGGGCACAAAAACTGTTTGGCAAGTATCTGCCTGCCACATTTGAGGAACTCAAAACACCGCTGCTCATTGCTGCAACAGATATACATGCCGGTGAAACAAAAGTGTTCAGCAGTGGAAATTTAGTTGAGGTGATGTGTGCTTCGTCGGCTATTCCCGTGCTGTTTAAACCAGTTGAAATAAACGGGTGCATTTATGTTGACGGCGGCGTACTCAACAATCTTCCTGTTGATTTGATTCGCAGCAAATGCAGTAAGATCATTGCTGTGAATGTAAATCCGGTTCCGCCAACTTCGGGCAAATTAGGCAGACTGCAGCTTGTTGATAAAAGTATCCGCCTCGTCATACGCCGCGAAACTGAGCAAAAACGAGCTCTCTGCGATGTATTCATTGAACCGCCGGCATGTGCACAAGTAAATTTGCTTGAACTGAAATCAGCTGAACTTTTGTTTGAAGATGGTTACAAAAGTACAATGCAAATGCGGGATGAATTATTGAAACTGATGAACTGAACAATTGAAACTATACAATGGAATTAGTACGGGAACAATTACTTTTTATGATTACAACACCGCTGTACGCATTGTTCATCGGCGGCGAAATCTTGCTTAGTTATTTTCACAACCGGCATTACTATACAACTAAAGGTACACTAATGAATGTGTGGCTTTCGGCGCTGAATTTCGGTCTCGATATTTTGCTGCGTGGTTTTGTATTGGTTTTTCTGGGATGGTTTTTACAATTCAGTTTTCTAACCATAGAAACACCTTGGATTTACTGGACTACGCTATTGCTTGCCGAAGACTTTCTATTTTACTGGCTGCACCGCGTCGATCATTACTGCCGCTTATTCTGGGCAGTGCATGTAACACATCATTCATCTGAAGAATTTAATCTTACCGTTGGATTTCGTTCTTCTGTTTTTCAGCCGCTTTATCGGTTTGTATGGTTTATTCCGCTGCCGTTGCTGGGTTTCAGGGGCGAGGATATTATGCTGATGTATGCCATCACACAGATATATGGTATTCTCATTCACACCCAATTCATCAAAAAAATGGGGCCGCTCGAATGGATTCTTTCAACACCCTCACACCATCGTGTGCATCATGCTTCCAACGTTCCTTACTTAGATAAAAATATGGGCATGGTGCTGATCATTTGGGATCGTTTGTTCGGAACTTTTGCAGAGGAAAAAGATGAAGAACCGGTGCGTTACGGACTAACAAAAAACCTCCCGAATGCGTATGATCCGCTGAATACTGTTGTGCACGAATGGCGTGATATTTTCAAAGATCAGCAGCAAAATATTTCGCTGAAAGCCCGGCTGGGCTATATCTTTGGCCCTCCGGGCTGGAGTCATGATGGCAGCCGGAAAACATCGAAGCAGTTGCGTGATGAGCTGAAGAAATAGTTTTTCTGAATGTCGTTTTTGGGGTGAATAGCGATCGGCGAAAGGATGTTAATAAAAAATTTAGGGGGAAATTTGGAAAAGGGGTTGGGACGGCCGTATGTTTGTGGTGTCATTAATCCGTTAGGTCAGTAGGCTGACATTTAACCGAGCCGCCTGAGTCTGTGCAGAATGGGCTGAGGCGGCTTTATCATTTGGCTTGCTTTTATTTTTTGTTGGCGGTTATCTTTTTTACTTGTTTTTAAACCTTACTATTTATCTACTATGTGCGTCAACTACAAAGTGGCCGTGCTCATTGATGCCGGATTTTTCAAATCGAGACACAAAGCTAAACACAAACGCCCGCCGCTGATTCAAGATTTGCCGGGGTTTATTCAGGAACTGCTCTGTAAAGTGCAATCTAAAACCGGATCAATTGGTAAGGATGTGCTTCATCGAATTTACTACTACGATTGTAGGCCTTATGGTGATGTGCAGGTTCGTCCAGACGGACAGTTGATTGACTTTTCAAAAACTACAATATTTCAGGCTGCCAATTCTCTGCATCAGCATTTAAGAACTTACCCTCAGCTTTCGCTGCGATTAGGCGAACTGTCTTTTGATGGCTGGAAAATTGACCCTAAAAACATTCCGGGGCCACCACTACCCGATTTCAAACAAAAGTCTGTAGATATGAAAATCGGACTTGATATTGCATGGATGGCATCGCGCAAAACAGTTGACAAATTAGTTCTTGTAGCTGCAGATGCCGATTTTTCTGAACCCATGAAATTGGCACGAAAAGAAGGACTGCAGGTTTATCTTGAAACATTTGGGCAAACTCAGGTAAAAATGATATTGAAAGAGCAGGCTGATTTTATACTTTAGCAGTGTTAAACTCTTTCAGGAGTTAGCAATATCCGATTCATGAACCGAACAGATTTTTTAACTCAGCTTTGGAAATCCTGGTTAAAACCATTGCTATTATTCCTGCTCATTACTTTGTTAATCGGAATGCTTATTGAATTATTTTCCGATAAAACTGCGGTAAGTACTTTGCTGGTTATCATCTTATTTTTTGCAGTTATTATGTTAGCAGGGCATCTCATTAATATTGTCCTTAAACATACCGTTATACGTTTTTATGAAAGCAGATCTGATAAAACAAAGCAACTGATTGATGCGGCTCGGAAAGTTGCAACTTACTGCGTTACGCTTGTTTTGGGTGCTCTGCTCTATGTTTGCTGGACAAAAGATGCTTTCATGGCTTTATTTTTCACATCATATATTCTTTACGGAGAAATCAGGAAAATTATTCGGAACGAAAAAACTATTGGTAATTCAGCAACTGATTAATTTCAACAACCTACATCGGATCAACATCAGGAACCACCCGCACTTTCTTAAAATCGGTATGTGCACGCATGTTCAGTAATTCGTTACTGATAATGGATTTCACTTTCACTGAATTGGCTTCGCGTTCAATTTTCAGCATAATATTCTTGAGATACTCATCTCTGATTTTTGCTACTGCCGGAAATTCCGGACCCAATACGCGTGCGCCGAAATGTGCGCGAAGCTGATCGGCTAAATGCTGTGCAGCAAGCACAAGTAAATTCTCATCGCGGCTTTTGAGTGTGAGCCGGATAAGCCGGAAATAGGGCGGATAATGAAACTCGTTCCGCTCGTTGATTTGCTGCTGATACAAACCAATAAAATCGTTAGCCACCACCTGCTCAATAACAGGATGCTGCGGATTAAACGTTTGAATAATTACACGACCTTGTTTGCTGCGCCGGCCTGCACGCCCCGCTACCTGTGCCATGAGCTGAAAACTACGCTCCCAAGCTCTGAAATCAGGAAAGTTGAGCGACTGATCGGCATGCAAAATTCCGACCAGCGAAACGTGGCCGAAATCTAAACCTTTCGTTACCATCTGCGTACCAACCAGCATATCAATTTTTCGGTTCTCGAAATCGGCCACCAACTGATGCAAACTATTTTTGCCACGTGTAGTGTCGAGATCCATCCGCGCAATGCGGGCAGTCGGGAAAATGAGCGAAAGCTCCTCTTCTATTTTCTCAGTGCCGAAACCGCGCATTCGCAAATCGGTTTCACCGCAAGCGGAGCATTTTTTAGGCGGCGGAGTTGTCCAGCCGCAGTAGTGGCAGCGCAGTTGATCCGAAACTTTGTGATAAGTAAGACTCACATCGCAACGGATGCAATGCGGTACGTGTCCGCAACTCTGGCATTCAACAGAAGGTGCAAAGCCGCGACGGTTTTGAAATAAAATAATTTGTTCTTTGCGGTCGAGCGCTTGTTGAATACCCTCTACAAGCTGCGGCGAAAAATGCGACTGCATCAGTTTCTTGCGCGTGAGTTCGCGTGTATCCACCACATCAATCTGCGGCAGCTCTGTGCCTCCAAAGCGTCCGGACAAAGCTGCAAATCCATAGCGGCCCTGCTTTGCAAGAAAATAAGTTTCTACAGCCGGAGTTGCCGATCCGAGAAGAACTTTTGCACCGTGCAGCCGCGCAAGCCAGATTGCTGTTTCACGCGCATTGTAGCGCGGCGCAGGTTCCTGCTGCTTGTATGATGAATCGTGCTCCTCGTCTATAATTACAAGCCCGGGATTGCTGAACGGCAGAAACAACGCCGAACGTGCGCCGACAACAATTACCGGTCCGCCCTTGCGCACATGCTGCCAAACTTCTACCCGCTCCTGCTCGCTGTATTTTGAATGATAGACTAAAACCCGCTCGCCGAAATGCCGCTGCAAACGCACAATGAGCTGCGTAGTCAGTGCAATTTCAGGAAGCAGGTACAGCACTTGTTTATTTTGCTCAAATTGCTCGGCAATGAGGCGGATATACACTTCTGTTTTTCCGCTCGATGTAACGCCGTGAAGCAGCACTACATCAAGCTGTTCAAACTGTGTGCGGATACTTTGCAATGCTTGCTGCTGTTCATCGCTGAGCAGAATGGTGCGGCCTTCGCTTTCGGCCAGCAACAGGCGCGATACTTCCAGCTCATGCTGTTCGAGTACACCGCGCTTGATAAGCCCGCGCAACGAACTTCCGCTGCTGTCTTTGGCTGCTTCAAGCAAATGTGTGCGTTTCACAAACTCCTGCGGCTTGCCGTATCTGTCGCTCAGACGAATAAAACTCATGAGCACTTCAAGTTGTTTGAATGCGCGTTTTTCGAGTTCGTTAAAGGCTTCGCGGAGTTTGTCTTCGTTATCGTATTCGGCAGCAAGTTTCACAAAGCTCTCGAACTTGGGACGATAACGTTCCTGAAGTTCTTCGTGTACCTGAATAAAACCGAGACCGATAAGTTCTTTGACTAAGGGATAAACAGTTTTGCGGTCGAGTATGGAACTGAGTTCTTCGAGTGTAAGTGATTGCCGCACATCAAGCGCTTCGAGCACAATAAAGGCATCATCACTAAGTCCGTCTCTCGGTTCTGTATTTTGCGGATGAAGCAGGATGCGTGTTTCGCTGGTCAGCCGCATGCCCGATGGCAGTGCTGCAATTAGAATTTCGCCGCGTGTGCAGAGATAATATTCGGCCATCCAGTCCCAAAGTTCAAGTTGTTGTTCTGTAACAACTGGTTCGGGATCGAGTATGTGTTCAATGTATTTGGCGCTGTATGCAGGTGCATTTTCGTGTACACGCCAAACTACGGCTGCATATAGTTTTCCGCTCTTGCCAAACTGAACCACCACGCGCATACCCGGAACTACCGCCCCGCTTAATGCTTGCGGAATGCGGTACGTAAATAAGTTGGGCAATGCCAGCGGTAAAACAATCTCAGCAAACTGATCGGTGCGCTCAGCCATAGAATGCAAAAGTACGAAGCAATCGGGTGAATGAGACGCTGAAAATTATTCCGAAAAATTAAGCTGAGTAATTAAAGAACTTCGGCTTATAACTGATAATCGGGATGATCAGGAAAGGGGTAAACAATGGCATTGGGAACATTGTGCTGCACATTGAAGCGCTGAAAGAACAACGGATGAAAAACACAGTCGTCGCGATCAGTAAGAATCAGGTTATCTTCATTGAAATACTCGAAATCTGCTTCAATAATCCCTGATGCTTCATTGTAACGCCGCACACGGCCAATAATTCCCAGTTCAGCACAAAGCATTCGGAAATTATAGGGCGAGTACTCTTCGTTCTCCCATTGCGAACTGGTAACACGGGCAACGCGGTCGAGGTCTTTTCCTTTAAACATCATGGGCAAACCGGTGAGCGCATTGAGAATACGGTCTGCATTGTGATGTATTTTTTTATACGAGTTAATGACTTCCGTTGCCAGCAGCGACTGCACCGAATCAACTGCACTGGCGGCATCGCGCGACGGGTTATCGGAATAATAATGTTTGTCGCTGATCACTGAAAAGAACTTGTTGCAGATAATTACAAGCTGTCGCGGACGCAGTTGTGTATGCCTCAGAATAAATGCGAATGAATTTTCGCGCACACCAGCTCCGTTGGTCAGTTCGCGGCCAAAGTAGGGCTCCCAAAGTTTCTTCATTACATCTGAGGGGCGGTCAAAATCGACAGTATCTTTTTCATTCCATCGCGATGTTTCTTTGAGGTGCATATACCAGCGCCAGCAAACAAAACGCAAAAGTTCTTTAGGTCGCCAGTGCATCACCAAAGGATCACGAACAACTTTGAGCGGATTCGGAATTACGGACGACAGCAAATGCGGAAATACTTCTGCCGACATAAACACTTTGAGGTGCAATCCGCGGTTTGAATAATCGCCATTGAACTCAGAAGCAAATTCGATAAGTGCAGAAATAGCTGCCATCATTGCCGAATTACCTGTGGGATAATCTTCAATCGAATCAATAGCGATAACTGCTTCGTCGTTTTTGGAATAGCGCAGCACTGCTTCTTGTGCACGGAGGAAAACTTCAGAATTAAGCCGACTTTCGATTGTGTCAAATACAGCTTCAATACCACCGAGGCCGGTAAATTTATTGACAAGACTTTGAATTATTGAAAGCACAATACGCGAAGGGGAATTTTTCTTTTCCTCCGTAACATCCATAAAATCGGCAACCCGGATGTCATCGTTTTTCTCAACGTATTCACGAAAGATGAGTGCCCAGATGACATATTTCCAGATCAGCCGGGTTTTATGCGAAGTGTGCAGCGAATTATCTTCGAGCAGGCGGGCTACTTTTTCGAGGACTACCTGATAAAGTTGTGGTTCATTTACATCAATACTGCGGTAGTGCTTGCCGTGTAAATCGGCAAACGAAAAATATTCGATGAGCGATGATTTACCCGTACCGCGGCGACCTACAATAAGATAGGTATTGCGGTCGAGCAAGCGAGTTTCGAAGCGCCGGTTTCGGAAATAGTATTTTTCGTAATTATCATCGAGCAGGCGTTTCTCGTCTTCACAACTGTTTTCACCAAAAGGCTTTATCAGTATGGTCATACAAATTTGTTCATTTCCGGTTCAACAGTTGGGTCCTGTTGCCTGCAAGATACAACAATGTGCAGGCTAAAAGCAATGATTTAGCCGGCTCTGTTGAGCAGCCATTGATCAAAACGTATTAACTCATACCCGGCGGGATTCCACCAATAATCATTTTCGTTTTGATGGAGAAGATTTATACGTTGACTTTCTTTTTCGTTAAGGTTTTTGTAACCGATATTTAGTTTGAAGAGGCGGTTCAGCAAAAAGAGAATTGCAGAGAGCCGCTGATCGCCGTTTTTTCCATCGAGCTGATGGCGGCGAACAGAATGCCTGAAAGCATCAAACCGGTGTTCGGCAACGTCTATCAGTCCGCGTTCGAGGTTAAGCTGCAAATCGAGCAGGAAATAACCGGGCATCCATCCGCGGTGATCATTGGTTAGTTCGCAGCAGCGGGCAATCATACCCGCACTGTCTTTATATGATTTTTGTTCAAGTGCAACAGCAGCATGCAGCAAACGCAGGCGACTTTCGGCTAGCGGATTTACAGATGAATCTTTTCGCCGGAGTGCTGTTGTAATGGTTGCCGCAGCTGCATTGTAGTCGCCGCTTCTGAATTGAGACAATGCGAGTAACCGGAATGCTTGCAAACGCTGTTCGGCAGCCAATCCGCCTGCATCAATAGCTTGTTGTGCAAAAATGCCGGCAGTCTGGTTGTTACCTCCGGCAAGGTTAATGCCCGAAAGTTCGATGTTAACGGCGGCTATGTTTCCGTCTGACTGCAGGAGCGAATTTTCGGAAATAAGTTTGAGTAATTCGCCTCCGTGTTTTTCAGCGTCTGCAAAACTGCGGATGGTAGTGTGAAAGTTCATTGCGGCCAGGTGGTAGTAAAAGTTGAGGCGGCCGGAAGGTGATTGACCAAGGTGAAATAACATTTCATTGAGCCGCTGCATTCCTTTTTGCTGAAAATCGGCCATCGACACAGAGCGTATCAGTTCGGGGCTGAGCAATTCGTAGTGCATTTGCCGGGCTTTGAGTACATTGCCCTGTATGCTGTGCATTTGCAAAAGCGACTGACTAAGCTGATTAAATAGTGCAGGATTTTGCTGCACAGAAGGTGTGTTGCGCCGCAGATCATTGATCAGTACTTGTTCGGCAAAAAGTTCGCTGCGTTTAGCTGTTCGTGAAGTTCGCTCAAGCAGCGAATCGGCTTCTTCAAAGCAATTGCGCGACTGAAGTATATCAGCAAACAAAAGTGCCCGGCGGCAGCTAAACTGTGCCTGTAAAAAAGGTAAATCTTCATCGGGCGCTTGCTGAACAATGAGCAGAGCATTAAGAATATCCTGCTGAAGGCGTTGACAGAGATTAATATAGGCCGGAACCTTTGCGCTTCTGTAACCAATGCTTTTAGCAACGTCTTCTTCGTCTGAACCTTTGTGTATGAGTTCAAACAACTGATCGCGTTTCTTATTTTCAACATTACCGGTAATCTGTGTAATGCTCCGAATTATGCGGACTTCGTATTTGCTTAGTGAGCGAATGAGGTTAGTGAGTATGGGCATAATGCTGACAAAAACTTTCGACACACTGAATACAAGCTCAGGCCGATAATTTCGGCAAACTTATTCAGCAAAACTTAAAGGCTAAATCGAGCATCTGTCTTTGCAGGCGACAGAAGTAAGCATTTTTAATGCTTCGGGGTTTGACAATAAAATCACGAAAAACTGTTATGTGCTGTGGGCTTGCGGAGTTTTGGGGTTAAACAAAGTGAATAGTTATGTACTTTTTACACACTGCTAATTTACACTAATTGACTTCCGAAGTCAAGCAAATTTGCATCTTTTATAAAATAATTTTATTGTGCCGTTCAGCCATTTCTCATTAATTTAACTCAAGAATAAAAAGAATCTGAAAGAGTTAGTTGATAATTAGAAACCATTACATCACCAAGTTACAAACAAGGTTTTTTCACTCCAGGGATGTCTAATAATTGAAATTGGCCAGGGCAATTTATCTATCAACACATCAAACGAATCGCGTTCTATTTGCAAATCCCAGCCACCACTTCCTGCACTGAGCCGACCTTCGTGCTTCAAAAACATTTCACGAAATGCGGCCACTGTAGTTCGGCTCAGTAAAGGCCATGAATTTATGGCATGCTGCACGGCTTTATCGGCCTCGGCTGAAAATGTTTCAAGTTCAGTTCGGCTAAACGCACTTAATCCGGGTAGCGGTGTTTCAAGCGGCAAACCAACCAAAATTTTATTGAGCAGTAACTGATGTTCTTCAAACCAGTTTGTTTCAGAATTTTCATCCGAACTATTCTGATCCGGCATTCCGGTTACCAACAACTGCAACAGCACTGCGGCTTCCTCTTTTGCCCGGTCACTAATAAACTCCCTGTTTTCAATATGTCCGGTACGCGATAAAAATGTATTGATAAACGGATGCAGCAATACAAGTCCTGCATTTGTGATAATTAATGTATCATCAGGCAGATCTGAATCTTGTTCACTTCCTGATTTTTGCTTTTGTTCAACGCGGTCTTTATCATTAATTATTTGAATGCTTTTTTTCAAAACATCTTCTTTTCTGCTATCCGTTTGCAAAGTTTCACGAATCAAAAAAGCATCTGTAGAACTAATTTCAAGTGCTGTTTTTAATGCTGTTTCAGATGAAGTATTAGTATCGGAAACAATGACAATCAACTTCGCCAGAGCAGGTCTGAACAGGTAATCGGTATGCAAATTTCCGAGCATTAATTCTGAAATAACATCATTATTCGTTGTTGATTGTGCACGATTCACCTGCAACATTGCGGCCATAAAACTTTCGGCAGCTGCCTGACCGGAAACGGATGCTATATGCTTGTATATAATTTCTGCTAATTGCTGCTGCTTTTCATTTGAAAACAACTGAAGTAATGTTTTAAGGCTAAGTTGTTTGGCTAACCGCAAAAATCCGTTGCCTCTGCCCTGCTGCTGCAGAGCAATAAGCACTTCATTTATTTTGTTTTCGTTAATAAGCTCTTTTACAAGTTGTTCGACACCAATATTGTTGCTGCTTTGCCAAGGCAAAATACCGTTGACCAACAATTGCCAAAGTAATTCGAGCCGGCTGTATGTTGCTGTTTTCAACTGAACTGTAATTTCAACAGAGCCGCCGGAAGCATCAGATTGATACAGCGAAACTTTTTCGCCGGGCTGCTGCCGGGCTGTTTCTAACAACTTACGCAATTGCAGTTCCAGCGCATCTACCAATTGCAGTGTAAGCAGTTCATTACGATGTTCAAGAGAAATGTGTCCGGCATCTATTGTTAAACTGTCGATAGTCAGGTATTCATCAGGTCCAATCAGCTTATCAAATCGGTCTGAGATTTCATTTATAATTTGCTGCTTGTATTCTAACAAAATTTCATCCTGAATGATGCGTCCGCTTTCTTTATCAGAAACGTGCAGTTCAAGCTCAAAACGGCGAATAATATGGTTATTCATTGCGGGGTTAATGAATGTTAAAGATACAGCCCGGGGTGAGTGACTGTCAAGTTAAAAAATAAAAACTCAGCGTCTGGGAAAAAAACTGGCCGGAAATTAACCGACCAGATAGGCTTCGCTGATCTTTCTGGCTATAGAAGCAAGTTCTTCTTGAGATGGTTTTAGTTTTTCCCGGGTAAAGTTAATATCGTTGATTTGGTTGAGCGGCACAAGATGAATGTGCGCGTGCGGAACTTCCAAACCAATAACAGCTACACCAACGCGGCGGCAGGGAATCACTTTTTTGATGGCCTTCGCAACATCGCGGGAAAAAAGATGCAGTTCGGTGTACAGTTCTGTTTCCAGATCAAAAATCAGATCTGTTTCCTGTTTGGGAATCACCAGCACATGCCCCGGGGCAAGCGGAAACACATCGAGAAAAGCGAGACAGTTTGCTGTTTCAGCTACTTTGTGCGATGGAATCTCGCCGTTTACAATGCGTTTGAAAACAGAAGCCATTAGCGGGAAATATCAAGAATCTCAAACTGCATCATTCCCGAAGGAACTGTTACATCAACCACATCACCTATTTTGCGACCCAAAAGCCCTTTTGAGATGGGTGAGTTAATAGAGATTTTACCTTGCTTGAGATCGGCTTCGTTTTCCGGAACAAGCATGTAACTCATCTTGGTACCGTTCTTAACATTCTTAACAGTAACCTTACAAAGAATAAGCACTTTGGAAGTATCTAACTGACTCTCGTCAACGATGCGGGCATTGCTCAGCAACTCTTCTAATTTCGAGATTTTAAGCTCAAGTAAACCTTGTGCGTCTTTGGCGGCATCGTATTCGGCATTCTCCGAAAGATCACCCTTATCACGGGCTTCTGCGATCTGACGTGAAATACTGCTGCGCTCTTTTGTTTTCAGAAAATGTAGTTCTTCTTTCAGCTTGCGCAGACCTTCTTCGGTAACATAAGTAAACTGTGACATACTATTATGGTGTATGTGAATATTGCTTGACTTAAACGAGAAAGAGAATCCCGGTGCTAGCACCGGGACTCTCTCGCATTCACAAATATAAGCATTCAGGGAAAAAAGTCAAGAAAAGTTTGCAAACTAACCTCATTCAGTTCATATTTATCCCTTTAATTATCAACAACTTACATTTGCAGCACCTCAATACGCATCTAAATCAAGCGGGCGCATCACCCCAAACCATTTCAAAATTTTCTCTCCCACTCCGGGAACTTCAACATGAATAATGTAAAGTCCGCTGGCCACCGGAATACCTGCCTGATTCTTCAGATCCCAGTCGAGAGAGGTAATTTCTGAGTCGTCTTTCGTATAGGTGCGCACCAGAGTTCCGCTAACCGTGTAAATTCTGATTTTACATTTATCGGGCAGATTGGTGAACTTGATTCGGTTATCGAGCTGATTTTTCTCGTAGCCCGAATAAGCATAATACGGGTTTGGAACTACGTTAATCAGATCGAGCGCATTTACTGCGGCAGTATTGCTGTTGGTGGTAATTTTCAGATTCCGGGTATTGAATGCATACATCGGATTGTTTGCGTTCTGAGCGGTTACACCAGCACTGTCGGCTGGAAGCACTGTGTTTCCAAGCAGTGTGCTCATTCCGTTGTAGTTTCGCTTGTAAGGTTTAGCAATTCGCAAACGTACACGCGCATCACAAGGCAGCGGCGAACCTGAGTAGTTCCAGTTGTGGTTTGCAAAATCGCCGGAAAGCATCGGAATGGTTACCCACATTGCATCGACCCAAATTTCGCGGCGATAAGTAGTTGCAACCGACGACTGCATGATGTCGACGATAGATTTGCCCATGTCGTAGGCCGGAATATCGCTCGGTTTTCCGTTCAGCGAGGGATCAACATTTGCAAAAGTCCGGTTACCGTTGTGGCCGAAAACATAGAGATAATGCATTCCGCCCCAGAGCACATCGCCAAACAGGCTTTGTTCGTTTGCACTTGGATTCCAGAGCATATCGCGCCCGTTTTCTGATGCCAGACCTGTGTTTTCGCCAAAAGCCATGTTCAGGCGTTCGCCGGTTTCAATGTTAATGGCGTAACCGGGAAACCAGCTCATTCCGGTACTGCTGATTACACTTGCATCGGCATCACCGCCATTCAAGGCAGGACGTCCGTTTTTATCAACCGATTCAGCAGTGCGAAGTGTAAATGCCTCGCGCTGATTCTGGTTAAGTTGTTTGTTGGGACCAACCTCAAACACCGGAACTCGTGTCCATTTCGATTTATCGTTTGTAAAAACAATATCAACATTCGAAATGTTTTCGATTTTGTTCTGGCTGATTGCTATCGGACTGTTCAAAGCCGGGCCGGCAGGGTTGCAAATATTTGTTGCCGATGGTGTCGGATTCAGCGCCGCCATTCGGTAGGGTGCCCAGGTGCCGTCAATCAGTTTTTCAAACTCCTGATTTTCATCGTACCAGATGCCGCTGTTTTGAAACTGCCGTTCATCATCCCAGAAATACCGGCACGGATCAGTAGTATCGCCGCGCACAATGCCGGAGCGTATCCAGTTTCCCGGCTGCTGTCCGTCGCGATCCTTTACACCTGTAAGCCAGCGGCGTGTTTCATCACTAAATGTGATTGTACTTTCAAGCACTCCGTTCTTATCAGGATTGCGCTGCAAACCCGGTTCCTGCACCTGACTTACTGTAATTGAAAGTCCGAGATCAGGAATCAGTTGCTCGTTGGCAAATACAGAAGCCATTGAAAGAGCGCGATCAGAAACTGCAACTACACGGTTTACCGGTGTGGTTTGTCTTAACTCCCAGCGGGCAGTATCTGTAACAGTAAACTGATTGAAACGGTTATTGATGATTCGCAACTCAAAATCGCCCTCAGGAACATTGAGTGGATCAATTACTTTAATACTAACCGGGCCACGACCGCCAACATAGGTTACAGCATTTGCCCGGCTCGTGCCGCCATTGTTTACACTCACAGCATTCAGAATATCGTTCTCAGAACCGGGAGTGAGATCAAGCACATTGTTCCCGTTTCCGCAACCCTCAATGCGGGTAATTTCCGGGCCTGAGCCATATTGCGAAAGCTGTGCAGTACCGCCCAGTTCGGGCGAAGGAATATGCGGAATTGCGGTATAGGTAATTACATTTCCGCGTCCGGCCAGATAGGTTTTTTTCTGCCCGAAATTCGACGGTGTAAGCGGGTTTAGCGTATCAAACGATTCATCATCCCATTTCAGATATTCATTGTGTGCATAAGCTAATACTGTATAGTAATAGGTCTTATGGTTGATCAATCTTCTGTCTCCTGATGCAAAGGCATCTTCTTTGATGCTGAAGGAATGTTCAATTCCGGCATCAGCAGCTTCTAAAGTCATGTCTGCAGGAACCTCAGCACCCAGAGAAACGTCGAGTGTACGATTTATTAATTGAGTAATTCCGTTTCTTATATCACATTGTGCCACTAACCTTGCTTTATCAAGATTATACAGGTCTGCGGTAGTTACAGTAGGATCCTTTA
The DNA here is from genome assembly GCA_046335555.1 of Bacteroidota bacterium. Lineage (GTDB taxonomy): Bacteria > Bacteroidota > Bacteroidia > Palsa-965 > Palsa-965. Next base: position 17,563 of record JBKDHA010000196.1, on the reverse strand, counting down.
GCTGAAATAACTGATAACCTTCAAAATTGTATGTAGTATCGACATGACCGCCTCCGTATCTGTTTACAAGATTGTCATAGGCCAATATTGAGGGATCGGTGTCATTATACTTTTCGAGATAATTATTTGTGCCGGGTTGGTTGCTGAGATAAATAATAATTTCTTTGTCTAATTCCTGAATATCCATATCCGGTGCCCGCGGCCCGTCAATTGTTCTGAAACAAGCATTGAAAAGGGTTTGAGCTTTATCATCAGTAGCGCGCAAAAGTTCAACTGATGCCAATGGTCCGCCCGATGATGCACGCGCCCAAACAGCTCCTACAGTAATGTAATTAACAGCGCCCGGATCAAGAGTAAATTTCCCTGCAGACTGAAGCATTCTTCTGTCGCCAAAAGGCAAACCGGCAGTTACTTCTGTCCAAGCTGTTGCATTTAACGGATCTGTACTTCCCGGAAACATAAAATTTGCAGGTTGTGATCCGCCATACCCATTACCGCCATAAGTTATCGGTGTGCCGTCTTTCCAGAAACCACTGAGGTAATTATAATAATGTGTTGCATTTTCAGGATTACCGGTTACTGAAAAATCATTGTTATAATACACAAATTTAGACATGATAATCTGCTCACCTCTTTCGTCAATAAAACCATCCCGATCATTATCAATTTCATCAGTTGAATCTGCAAGAGGCCCTTCAAAAAAATCAACTCCGAAAGCCGGAGGATTAGCGCCGTATGTCCCTATTGAAGGTTGAGCACTTGCACCATCGTTCTGGTCTCCATTGTAGGTAAAACCCATTCCACGAGTAACGTCGCAGCCAACATAATCATCAGTAGCATCACCTACGTCAGAATCAGACCACTGCCCGAAATAGGTATCTTTTAATGTTGTGCTTCCTCTGTTGATAATCTGATAACTGTAAAAAGTCATGTTATTGATTTCATCGTTGGTTGCAAAAGCAAAAGCCTGAGCTCTGATTTCAAGTCCGATTGGATTAGCTCCTGTTTCAGAATGCACATTTCCCCGATCATTAAACACCCACCAAATAGTTTGGTCTCCGTAGAGTTGATTTTTAGAGCAATTAGTTTCACCTGTTAAATTATATGCCGGATAATCACAATCCTCCCATTGATAAATACCGTCTCCATTACTGTCGTGAAACGGTGCCAATTGCTGCAACTGTCCTACAGCTACATTTCCGTTACCCGGCCAGTTTTGAATACTGAGCGGAACAGTGTAGCCGGGAGTCGTAATATTTCCACAATAATTACTGACAAAATCTTCAACCTCTTTACGAGAAACTTTCCAATGTTTATCGAAGCGGATACATTCGCTGGCATCAATGGAAGCTGAATTATCAAGCGGTCCGGGCCAAAAATCGTTTCCGGTTTGCCGGTAGGTCATTGCAGCAACTTTAAGCTGTCCGCCGTCATCTAATCCACCAATCCATAAAGAAGAAGCATAAGAGGAGTGCGTTCTGCTTCCTTTCGGAATTTCATATTTCGCACTGGTTAAATCCCACCACATATCTCCACCGCCCAGAATTGTAGTTCTGACGTTGTTAACATCCAGATCAGTTTGAGCTGTTGCCGGTGTGCAGGATGCTGCTATGCGAAAATCAGAAACCTGCTGCGCAGGCCGGCGGTTTCCGCCTGCACCCGACTCGCGCGCACCAATTTCTCCTGCCAAAAAAAGTAAGGGGATGATGAACAGTTTAGAATACGTTTCCATAAGCTGATGCATTAGATGAATAAAAACAATAGCGTATTGATCAGCTAAGCCTGGTAAGCAGACGCTGAATAAAACAACAACAGGGATGTGGATTGAAAACTACCGATACAACGGGGATACTGCCGGCATTGAATTTCAGGGGATGAACTGCTTTTATAACAGCCGGGGATGGCTTCGGGGATAAAGTAAGCAGTATGCTCTTTAAGAGTTACAGTACAAATAAAACTATGTAAATGCTTAATAACAACACAAAAACAGTATCCGGGGTTTTAGACTTGATAACTGGATAAAAAAACGGCATCCCTGAAAAATCAGGGATGCCGTTGTACTTTTTATCTATCTCGTTTTACAGATTGATGCGGGCACCAAAGCTGTGTACTCCGTTAAACGGATTGGTTGCACGGTACGAGTAATCAACTGCAAATGTAGAACCGCGTTTTGAGAACGGAAGTTCGAGTGTGGCACCAAAAGAGGGGCCGGTAAACGCTGTAGTACGCTCATCCGCTTTGGTAATGCCTTTTTCGTAATCGTAACCGGCACGAACCATCAGCATTGAACGCCAAGCATACTCAACACCAACACGGAAGTTGTCTTTCTGGAAAGAGTTAGACACGAAGTTACCCGCAACTGTAATGCGGTTATTCTTCATTGATGTCGAATCTTTCGAGAAATAGAAATCATAAGAACCACCAATGTTGATGAGCGTAGGCAATTCGAAATCTGAACTGCGCTGCTCAAGTGTCATTGAATAATTCCCTGAAGGAGCAATACCGCGGAATGAAAGACCGTCGCCGCTGAAACGCATACGGGGTCCTACATTGCGAAGGGCAATACCAAACTTCAGTTGCTCATATTTACCGGTTACGTATTGGATACCGGCATCAAGCGCAATACCGCGGGCAGCTACATCGGCTGTTGATTCTGAAATGGCACGAATGGCAATACCGCCATAAATGTTTTCAGAAAAACCTTTGGCATAAGAAAGTGCAATGTTGGTGAAGTTCGGACGGTATGTACCGATACCACCTTCAGGAAGATCGGCAGTAGTAATCGGAATATCACCGAAATCCATCGACATAACGCCGAGGCCGATAGCGCCTGTTTCACCAACACGCTGGGTAAAGCCAAACGAATTGATGTTGATATCAGCGCCTGAGAGCCAGTTGGTACGGCAGAACATCAACTCGGTGCGTTTTGTGAACGCTGTACCGGCAACGTTGAAGTTCATGGCTTCGAGGCCACGGATACCGGAAGTGTTTGCTCCCGCCCAGCCCGATGAACGAGCCCAGGGATTAATCAGCAGTTCGCTGGCACCGGCCTGTCCGGCACGGTCTTCGTTACCTGCCTGCAGGTTGCTGGCCGAACCGGCCAGCAACGCTGCTGCAAGAATGGAGGCAAGGACTTTATGCTGTTTCATGATCTTGTGCAATTGGAATAATCAAATGGTCTGTTTCTGTTCCGTGCTTCTTAGTAAGCATCGAGGTCAAGCGGACGCATCACACCAAACCACTTGAGGATTTTTTCACCTACTCCCGGTACTTCAACATGGATAATGTAAAGACCGCTGGCTACAGGAATGTTAGCCTGGTTCTTCAAATCCCAGTCAAGTGAGGTAATCGGTGAATCCTTTGTGAATGTGCGAACAAGCGTACCGTTTACAGTGTAAATGCGGATCGTACACTTATCAGGCAAGTTCGTAAACTTGATACGGTTATCAAGCTGGTTCTTCTCATAGCCTGAATAAGCATAGTACGGATTCGGCACAACATTAATCAGATCAAGTGCATTTACCGCAGAAGTCTTGTCGTCAACTGTACTTTTCAAATCCTTTGTGCTGAATGAGTACATCGGGTTGTTGGCATTCTGAATCGGCCCCTGTGTACCACCGGTACTGTCGGTTTCAATAAACAGGTTATTGCTTACCGGATTAATACCGTAGAAGAAACGACGGTAAGGCTTAGCTACACGCAGACGAACTTTTGCATCGCAGGGCAGCGGTGAACCAGCATAGTTGTACACGTAGTTAACGTAATCACTGGCGAGAAGTGGTATGTTCACCCACATTGCGTCCACATAAACTTCGCGGCGCTCGGTTGCTGCTTGTGTTGACTGCAGGATGCGGGCGACTGTTTGTCCCTCATCATAAGCAGGAATATCACTGAGCTGACCATTGAGGTTCGGATCGGCATTACCAGAGTAACGACGGTTGCCGTTGTGACCAAATACATAGATGTAATGGAAACCACCCCAGCGAAGATCTCCGAAAGTAGTTTGTTCGTTTGCTGTCGGATTCCAAAGCATGTCGCGACCGTTTTCGCCGCCAAGTGCTGTGTTCTCACCAAATGCCATGTTCAAACGCTCACCTGTTTCGATATTAATCGCATAACCCGGGAACCAGCTCATACCTGTTGTGCTGGTTAAGTCACCTGTTGATGCATCATAACCGGCATCACCAGACTTACGACCGTTTTTATCAACCGAAGGTGATGTACGGATATTGAAGGCTTCACGCTGACCAAGGTTAAGCTGACGAACATTTCCAGTTTCAATAACCGGAACACGTGTCCATTTTGATTTGTCGTTGGTGAAAATCACATCCACGTTTGAAACATAGCTCATACGGGTTTGTGTGAGGTACGCAGCGGTTGTGGGGAAAGCCGGACCAGCGTCATAACAAATTGTTGTAGCTGAAGAAACCGGGTTGGTGGCAGCAAGGCGGTAAGGTGCCCAGGTACCGTCAACAACACCTTCGTAGTTGGCATCAGCATCAATCCAAATATTTGCCTGCTTTTCATCATCAAGCTGAGCCTGACAGTTGCCCTGAGGACCAGGGTTTGTACCCGCACGAATCCAGTTAAAGGCATCTTGTCCGTCGGAATCAACAATGCCTGTTAACCAACGCTTACTTGTTTCGGTGAAAGTAAGGCTTGATTCGAGGTAACCGTTCTTATCAGGGTTGTTCTGGCTGCCCGGATCCTGCACCTGACTGATGGTAATAGAAAGACCGAGCTCAGGAATCAACTGTTCGTTGGCAAATATGCTAACCATTGAAATTGCACGGTCAGAGGTAGCCACTGTACGCTGTGAAGGTAAGGTTTCAATAAGTTCCCAAGTTGCAGCTGTATTTACTGAATAGCTTGAATATGGGTTATTCAGAAGTTTAACCTGATAAACACCTTCAGGAACGTTGAGCGGGTCAATAACTTTAACGTTAATGGGACCGCGACCTGCTTCGTATTCAATTTTGTTTACGCGGCTTAAACCACCGTTGTTAACTGTAGTAGCAGATACAATCGAATCAATAGAAGCTTGTGTAAGGTCAATTACATTATTACCGTTACCGTTACCTTCAATACGTGTGATTTTCGGACCAGAGCCATACTGTGAAGCTTGGTTGGTTCCGCCAAGTTCCGGTGAAGGAATGTGTGGAATCACTTTATAAACATCCACGTTTTTACGGCCAGCCAGATAAGGCTTCTTCTGACCAATGTTTGACGGAGAAAGCGGGTTAAACGGATCATACGTTACGTCATCATAAGTAAGATAACGGTTGTAGGCGTATGATACTGCCATGAAATAATAAGTCTTATGGTTAATCATTCGGCGGTCTCCTGATGCGAAAGCATCTTCGGTGAGACGGAATGATTTAACGATCCCATCATCATTGGCAATAATTGTTCTGTCGATAGGTTCGTCAGCATTCAGTGCTTCGTTACGCTCAAGGTTAACCAGTTGTGTTACACCGTTGCGAATATCACACTGTGCAACCAAACGTGCTCTGTTGAGATCGTAAAGATCGGCTGTAGTTACTGAAGCATCTTTCAACTGGAAGATCTGATAACCTTCAAAGTTAAATGTGGTGTCGAGCGGTGAACCAACAAGAGCACTGTAAGTGATTGAAGGGTCGTTTGCTTCGTAAGACTCAAGGTAGTTATTGCTTGTCGGTTTGTTGCTCAGATAGAGTACAACTTCGCGGTCAAGTTCCTGAAAATCCATATCAGGAGCATCCGGTCCATCAAGTGTACGGAAGCAAGCATTGAACAGGTTCTGAGCCTTGTCGTCTGTTACGCGGAGCAGTTCAACAGAAGCAGCAGGACCGCCACTACCTGCACGAGCCCATACAGCACCAACAGTTACATAGTTAACAGCACCCGGCTGAAGAGAGAACGGTCCGGCCGACTGAAGGAAGCGACGGTCAGCAGGGGTATTGTTCTCAGAAATTTCAGACCAGATTGTGCTGGGGTTGCCCGGATCGGTATCGCCGGGGAACATGAAGTTGGTAGGTTGTGATCCGCCGTAACCATTACCACCGAATGTTATAGGTGTACCATCTTTCCAGAAACCGGTAAGGTAATTGTAGATGTGTGTACCGTTTTCCGGGTTACCGGTTACAGAAAAGTCATTGTTATAATAGATAAACTTCGACATGATGATCTGCTCACCAGCTTCATCCGTAACACCATCACGGTCATTATCAACTCCGTCAAACGCATCAGCTACAGGGCCTTCAAAGAAGTCCATACCAAATGCCGGCGGGTTTGCACCATAGGTACCTACGCTCGGCTGCGGGCTGCCGCCGTCGTTTTGTGTACCGTTGTAGGTGTAACCAAGACCACGGGTAACGTCGCAACCTACATAGTCATCGTTGAAGAGACCAAGATCTGAGTCAACCCACTTACCAAAATAAGTGTTGTTCAATGCAATAGAACCGCGGTTGATAACCTTGTAGGCATAAAACGTCATGTTGTTGATCTCGTCGTTTGTAGCAAAAGCGAATGCCTGTGCATGAATTTCGAGACCAATTGGGTTAGCACCTGTTTCAGAGTGTACGTTACCCTTGTCGTTAAATACCCACCAGAGTGTCTGGTCACCATAAAGCTGGAACTTTGTACAGCCCAAGCTATTGGTAAGGTCATAACCCGGATACTCACCCGCAGCCCACTCATAAACACCGTTCTGGTTCACGTCAGTAAACGGAGCCAAAAAGCGGCCTTGTCCGAGTGACTGATCGCCATTACCCGGCCAGTTTTGAATAGTGAGCGGAACAGTGAAGCCCGGGAATGCTGACGGATCCTCATACCAGGCCGCATAATCTTCCACTTCTTTGCGGGTAATTTTCCAGTGGCGGTCATACGCTACGCACTGATCTGATTCAATAGAAGCAGTAGTGGTATCGAGAGGTCCCGGCCAAAAGTCGTTACCAGTTTGACGGTAAGTCATCGCAGCAACTTTAAGCTGTCCGCCCGCATCAAGACCACCAATCCAGAGAGAGGCTGCAAATGATGAGTGAGCGCGACTGCCTTTGGGAACCTCGTATTTCGCATTACTGAGATCCCACCACATATCACCACCGCCAAGGATGGTAGTACGCACGTTGTTGATGTCAAGGTCTGTCTGTGAGGTAGCAGGTGTACACGATGCAGCGAGTTGCTGTGACGAGTTACCCCGGTTACCGTTAAATCCCTGGCGGTTGCCGGATGCACCGTTTTCACGGGCATTGACTGTTACCGCAAATGCCATCGCAGCTGCAACAGGGAGAATGTAGTATGGACGCTTAATGTTCATTTTTTCGCTTCCTTTAATTTGTTCGTTCGCTCTTGTTTTGTATTGATCAATCACAAACCGGATCAGAAGTCAAGCATGATACCCAGACGGATACGACGGGGGATGCTGTAATAACTCGGATTTGACATCTTCACAGTGTACAGATCACGGAACGACTGGGGATCATTTTGAGCAGCAATCAGCGCCTGGGTGCTGGCATCGCTCAGATAACCATCATCGTTTGCGTTACCGGTGTAGCGGTAAACGTTAAGAATGTTGCGTGTGTTCAGCACGTTAAGAACCTGCAGGTAAATGTTCAGGTTAGCAACTTTCTTGTCGTCGCCACTGCCCCAAGTAAGATCGATGTTTTTGTCGATACGCAAATCCATACGAATCTGCCAGGGTAAACGTGAACCGTTAATCAAACCATCGAGCAAAGGACGAGCCTGAACACCAAACTGTGCTTCGGGAGTAGCATTAGACTGACGTGAGTAAGGTGTACCTGAACCGGCACGGAATACTACGTTAGCACCAACGTTGTCGAATACACGAACTTCTTTTTTGCCCCAAACCGGTCCGCGATAGTTAGCACCGGAACCAAAACGATAGTCGATGTTGGTTACGATAGCGTGACGCTGATCGAAGCTGAGCGGAAGTGTTGTGCGCAGGTTAGGCTGTCCGGCAGCTACAAGGTTCTGAGCCTCTGTAGCACCTGAACCTGTACCATCAGCAAACTGCAGGGTGTAGCTGGCTGTAAGCTGAACACCACCTGTACGACGAAGGTCATAAGCTACTGTAAAGCCTTTTACTGTTCCAAAGTCAATGTTACCGTAGGTCAGGTAATTTGAAGGATAAGCAAAGTTAACAGCTACAACCTGAATCATGTTACGAAGCTCGCGGTAGAATGCAGACAGTGTAATGGCTGAGTTCTTGCGCTCGTTAAGTGTTTGGGTGAAACCAAGCTCATAATCGGTTGTGCGCTGCGGCTGGAGATTCGGGTTGTTGTTGAACAAACCTACACGATTCTGAATGTACAGGTACTGAATCGGGTCGAGACGGAAACCGTCGGTCGGACGCTGGGTCAGTACATCGTAGTGAGCAAAGAAGTTTGCTTCTTCAGAGATCGGGAACGCAAAAGCAATACGCGGCATGATGTTAAGCTGCGGATCATAATCGCGGAACGATTTTGCATTTACTGTTTTTTGTGAAGGATCAACCAAATACGGTGTGATACGACCTGTTGTTGTTGACTGTGCAATCAGAGAAACGTCAGAAATTTCGTTACCCTGTGCATTGAACCAACGATTCTCATCGCGATAACCAACAACTGCTGTTGGGTTGTTCAAATCATTAACATAAACAACATAATCACTACCCATATTAGTCGGGTGAGAGAAGTTAGAAGCTTCAGCAACTGTTTTGGTTTCGTAGAACACATAAGGATCACGGAGAACCTGCTGGTTAGCATCGAAGCGGTCGATACGAACACCTACGTTGAACTTAATGTCTTTGAAGTCGAATTTATCCTGAATATAACCAGCCATATAAATCGGGCGGAAAGCTCCAATTGTGCGGCTAAGGTTACCATTAGCATCAGTACCGGTAAGGAACTGATCGAACGACGGTGTACCGTTGATTTTCTTTCCTGTGTGGTCATAACCGTAATAAGATACAATGTTATTACCATCAAGCAGAAGATCTTCTGCGCTGAACATATCTAATGTAAAGAAAGAAGGATCAAGATTGTCGATATCAATCCACTCGCTGCCGGTTGCGCTCAGTCCCAGTTTCTCACGAACACTGGCATCAAAATAACGCTGCTGTGCTCCGTCGTACAAACGCTCGTATGTGAAAGCGCTGTATGTTCCGAAGTTAACTTCTGTTGGATTAGCAAGATCAAGCTGAGTAAGGTGGAAGTTAGCCAACTGACGCATACGTGTCCAGAGGTCGATTGCGCTGAGGCTGTATTCACTTTCATTACGCTGCTCGAATTCAAAACCAACCTGAAGAGCGTGGTTTTTAATATCTGCAGAGAAGCTGGTGAATACGCGGAACTGACGGCGATCCTGCTTCAGGTAACCCGGAAACTGACGACCGGTGTTCCACCAGAGTGAATAAACACTGGGAGCACGGGTACCGTTGAGCAAGCCAAGGTTAGCAACAACCTGATCATAGTTGCGGATACCACCTACGAAGTTATCAAATACATACTCGGTATAATTGGTACCAAGCGGGTTTGATGAGTTTGTACCGTCGAAAGTAAGTGCAGAATCTGTAAATGCCTGCTGAATGAAACCGGTTACAACATCACCATTGGGAAGTGTAATGGTTCCGGGCAGGAAGAAACGTGTTTTGTACTGGGTAAATTTACCAACGTGTCCATAACGGAAGTACTCATCTTTATGAGAGTCATCCTCACGGGTAAACTGATAGCGGGTATAACCTACCTGAAGTGTATAGAAGGCATTCTTGATATTTGAAGCCGACTCCTGACTGGTATTGCCGAATCGCTGTGTGAGACGGGCATAAACGCGCCAGGTGTTTTCAGTTATTTGCGGGTTGTTTACCGGATTAAAGAGAGAATACTCGTAAGTGAAATCATGACGACGGTTTACATCAATAGAACCACCGAAAGTGAGGTTCATGTTTGCTGTAGGTTTGAAGTCGATCTTCACGTTAAGACGTAAAGCACGGGTAGCTACGTTCTGACGAGCGCTGATTTTCTCGAGGTCATCCATTGTAACAAACTCAGAGTTACGCAGGAAGCCTGAACCGAGCGGTGACGGACGGAGCGGGTTTTCTTCGAGGTTGCGGAGCACATCGTCTTTTACTTTGTAAGAACCAATAGCAGAGGGATCAGGATCGCGTTCTGAAACACCTTCACCTGAAATGATGAAGCCCAGCAAAGGCGATTTATTGCCTGCCGAGTCTTTACGCATCCAGATCGGACCGCCAACACTGAAACCAACGAAGTTGTAGCCGTAATCGTCGAGCACTTCAGAAGTGATAAGTTCCACACCTCCGAAGTACTGGCTTTGCGGACCGCGGGTTGTGATGTTAACAACACCACCGGCAGCATCACCAAACTGAGCAGGAACACCACCTGTGATAACGCTTACCTGCTCAATAGCTTGCTGCGGCATATTGGCAGAACCAATAACACGCTGACCATCAATAAAGTAAGCTGTTCCACTTTGACGTGAACCGCGCATTTGGAGACCTTTGCCTTCATCCGACTGATAAACACCGGCAGTAGTTGAAGCTACAGAGTTGATGTTTTTAGAAGGCATAGCCAGGAACTCCTCGCGGGTTACCGTACCACCTGATTTGGTATCAGGGTCGATAAGAGGTTCCTTGTACTCCACAATTTCCACCTGTGTAAGCTGAGTGGCTGTGGCATTCATTTCGATGGTGATGTAAGTGGTTTTCAATTCAGAAACCACAATGTCACGCATCTCGGTTGTTTGGAAACCGGTGTACTGGGCTTTCACCGTGTACTTACCGGCATCAATAGGTTTAATCGTAAAATCACCATTGATATCGGTGACAGTACCGGTTACCTGAACGCCATTAAGCGAAGCAGTGATGACAGCAAAGGGAATTCCTTCCCGGGTTGCTTTGTCAATTGCTTTTCCTTTAATGGCACCGCCACTCTGGGCCCAGGAAACGCCCGTGCCTGCTATGAGCAGAACAAGTGCAACGTAGAGTTTTCGCAGCATAGTTTAAATCTGTTTCGTTGTACCTTTTAAAAATAGGTCGTGCAAATTGAAGTTGGTAAATATAGAAAGTTTTGTTTTTGGCAAGCAAAAGAAGTTTTAACAAATCTTTGCAGAACCATTAACAGCCTCTAAATGACTATTGTAGTCCTTTAGGCGGGCCAAGTAACTCGCTCATAATTACCGCATTCTGCCAATCGGATGTTTCTGCTGCGGGGAGGGATGTGGATGTGCTTGCAGCAAAATTTAATCCGTCTGGATCATTTTGGGGGGATGTATTCCGGTGATCGAACTGATAAAGTTCGGTTTCGATGGCAATTTCAGTATCGTAAGCTACTTCATCAACTATTTGCTCCTGACTGTATGACGCATACGGGGAAACAACTGGTTGAGGAGGCGGTGTGAACTGAGCCTGCATCTGGTTTGAAAGAACGACTTGCCGCAGCCATTGATCAACTTGCTGCTGTTGTGCCTGACGCTGCTCTGGCACTACACGGGATGAGCTTGTTGACCCTTTCTGCGCTTTAACCGCATTCCGGTACATACGGTATATTAAAACAAAGATAACAACTGCTATGTATATATAATTGACCGGAGGCATGTTTCTTTCTTATGGTTTGTCTTACACCGTAATCGGACAACCCGGCGGCATAAGTGGTTTACAATATTGGCTATTTTCTGCTGAACCAGCGTTTGAGGAAGAACTCCCGCTTGTTGCTGTTGTGTCTTTTCGACTTGCGGGCGGTTTTCTTCATTTGCTTACGGGTTCGCTTATCGTTATTGAATTTCTTACGGTATTCTTTCCGCGCCTTGGCATCGGTCATGGTCTTTTTGCGCTCTTCTTTCCACTTTTGTTTGGCTTTCTGGCGCTCAAGACGGCTGTCGGGACCTTTCTGTTCGGTTCCGGCACCTGTGCCCCCGCCCTCCCCGCCTGCAGTTTGTGCTATTCCTGTCAGTGAGAGCATAAATAATATCAAAACGGCAACCAGCCGAGTCAGCTTACGTCTGTTATTCATTACCAACAAATTTATATTTTTTACTGATTGACACTTTATTAACTTTGAAACTGATGAAAAGTAAATTTGTGTTTCGCCTGTTTTCGGCTATACTGCTGGTTGTTTTATTAACCACCTGCCGCAGAGAAGAGCAGATTGTGCCTAACGTGGCCGTAAACATTACACTCTATATTAATGATCCGCAGAATGTATCACTCACCACAATTGGCGGCTGGCTATATGTAAACGGCGGCAATCGGGGCATTGTTGTTCACCGCATTTCTCAAAATCAATTTGTAGCGTTCGACCGCACTTGCCCCTACCGCCCCGATGAAACAGCTTCGCAGGTAAGCGTTGATTCATCAAATGTAATTCTCGAAGATCGTTCCTGCGGTTCTAAATTCCTGCTGTCAGACGGAAGCGCCATTCAAACTCCCGCTCTTGTTCCGCTCAAAGCTTATACAACTGCTTTTGACGGCAATGCCATCCGCATTGTTAACTAACAATCTAGCTTCCTCGCTTCGCTCGGAAGTGTCGGTGAAATGTTGAATGCTGAATTATGAATGTTGAATGTCATAAAGAGACTAAAACAAAAGCTCCCGAAAATCAAAGATTTTCGGGAGCTTTTGTTTTGTGAGTGAAACCGTTTTACACTTTACACTTTACACTCATCACTTTACACTTTACACTTCCTAGTAGCGGTATTGCTCGGGTTTAAACGGACCGGCAACTCCAACGCCAATGTATTCGGCTTGTTCGTTGCTGAGTACGTCGAGCTCAACACCAATTTTAGCGAGGTGCAGCATAGCTACTTTCTCGTCGAGGTGTTTGGGCAGTGTGTAAACCTTTTTCTCGTACTTGTCAGAATTTGCCCAGAGTTCAAGCTGTGCAATTGTCTGGTTGGTAAACGAGTTTGACATTACAAACGACGGGTGACCTGTAGCGCAGCCGAGGTTTACAAGGCGGCCTTCGGCAAGAACGATAATGTCTTTTCCGTCGATGGTATATTTATCAACCTGCGGCTTGATTTCTTCTTTTGAAGAGCCGTAGTTTGAGTTGAGCCACGCCATGTCAATTTCGGTATCGAAGTGACCTATATTACACACAATAGCATTGTGTTTCATGGTGCGGAAATGGCGCTCGGTGATGATGTTCATGTTTCCGGTTGCGGTAACAAGAATGTCGGCACGTTTTGCGGCTTCATCCATCTTACGAACTTCATAACCATCCATTGCAGCCTGAAGCGCGCAGATCGGGTCGATTTCGGTAACAATTACGCGAACACCCTGACTGCTGAGTGATTGTGCAGAACCTTTTCCTACATCACCGTAACCGGCAACAACAGCAACTTTTCCGGCCAGCATAATATCGGTAGCGCGGCGGATAGCATCAACCAGCGACTCGCGGCAGCCGTATTTGTTGTCGAATTTTGATTTGGTAACTGAGTCGTTGATGTTGATGGCGGGAACGAGCAGTGTTCCTTTTTTCATGCGCTCGTATAAACGGTGAACGCCGGTGGTTGTTTCTTCAGAAAGACCGCGGATTCCGGCAGCCAGTTCAGGAAATTTATCAAACACCATATTGGTAAGATCGCCGCCGTCGTCGAGGATCATATTGAGCGGCTGACGTTCTTCGCCAAACCAAAGTGTTTGTTCGATGCACCAGTCAAACTCTTCGGCGGTCATACCTTTCCAGGCATAAACCGAGATGCCGGCAGCAGCAACAGCAGCAGCAGCATGATCCTGAGTTGAGAAAATGTTGCATGATGACCAGGTTACTTCTGCACCCAGTTCAACAAGTGTTTCAATAAGCACTGCTGTTTGGATGGTCATGTGCAGACATCCGGCAACGCGAGCGCCTTTCAGTGGTTTTGAAGCACCGTACTCGGCACGGAGCGACATCAGGCCGGGCATTTCTGCCTCAGCGAGTTTAATTTCTTTGCGTCCCCACTCGGCCAGCGCAATATCTTTCACCTTGTATTTGGTGTAATTAGCGGTCATTGTGCTCATTATTTTTTGTTTTTGAAATCCCTTTTCGGGGATTCAAAGGTACAATTTTCTCTCAAAACCATAAAAGTTGCTACTTTGGTGCCCGATGGGGTTAATCCGCGATGAAATAATCGGCACACTTAGGCTTGCGCTTTGGGAAACAACCGAATCGGAGGCTGAGTTGCTAGATTTGTGGAAAATTGAGACTTCGGGCAAAGTAATGCCGGAAACTTATACCCATCCGCACAGGCGGCGGCAATGGCTGGCCTCGCGGGTTTTGCTGCATCATGTACATCCTGATGAGCGTATGACCTACGATGAACATGGCAAACCCTGGCTAACTGTTCCCGGCCGGCATATTTCGCTTTCACATACCAGCTCAATTATTGCCCTGCTCAGCAGTCCGGATCATTGCGGTATTGATATTGAGCTCATCAGTCCGAAAGTGGAACGAATAGCCAATAAATTTTTGAAGCCTGCAGAAGTTGAAGCCGCAATGCGCGGTAAAAATCCTGAAACACTCTATGTTTATTGGTGTGCCAAAGAAGCTCTTTATAAAGTTTACGGAAAGAAGGGGGTATCACTCAAAGATAATATCACTGTAAATTCGTTTAATTATAATGAGAAGGGCGAAGTAACTGCGGTGCTTCATCACGAAAACATTATTTTTGAAAAAACAATCCGTTACGAGCACTGTTCCTCGTATATGATGGCTTACACCTTGCCTGCTCCGGATGCGACATAATCTCCGAAACCTGCTGAATTCCAGAAAAGCTGAAGGAAAAAAAAGTCTGGCTGTATTAATTGATCCTGATAAAACAGCAGCATTGCCCGAGTTGCTCAGGCAAGCACAGCAGGCAGAAGTCGATTTTTTTCTTGTAGGCGGCAGCCTGCTGCATATTGCTGCGGTTGATGAATGTATTCTGGAAATAAAAGCAGCCAGCAATATACCTGTGCTGCTGTTTCCCGGCAATGCTCTGCAGCTGAGTACACATGCCGATGGACTTTTGCTGCTTTCTGTAATCTCTGGCCGCAATGCGGAATTGCTGATTGGCAAGCATGTTGCTGCAGCGCCTCAGATAAAAAGCAGCGGTCTCGAAATTTTGTCGACCGGCTACATGCTAGTTGAAACCGGCCGGCCAACTACAGTGCATTATATGAGCCAGACCATTCCGCTGCCAGCCCACAAGCCTGAAATAGCGGCCTGCACTGCTTTAGCCGGCGAACAACTTGGCCTCAGTTTACTGTATCTGGAAGCCGGCAGCGGTGCCGATGAGCCCGTTCCGGAAGCGGTTATTCAATCAGTAAGCGCGGTGACTACTGTTCCGCTGCTTGCGGGGGGCGGAATCAGAACAGCAGAACAGGCACGAAAAATTTGTATGGCAGGTGCCGATGTAATTGTTGTCGGAAATATTCTCGAAGATTATCCACATTTGCTGAAAGAAATTGCTGACGCAGTTCATGCACCCTGCACATGAGACTGATACTCATAACCAATTCAGACACCGTACCGGATGAAACGGTATTGGTAACTACCTTGTTTGAGCACGGGCTTGAAACTTTGCACCTGCGTAAACCGGGAATGAGTACCGCTGAGATGTGCAATTACATCAATGCTATTCCTGCGCATTTTCATTCGCGCATTATCATACACAGCCATCATCAATTAGTGTTACGCTTTGAGCTTGGGGGTATTCATCTCACACGTGTACACCGCCGCAGAAAGTTGAGCAACTGGATAAAACTGCGCTGGATAAAGGCACGAAGACCATCACTTATTATTTCTGCCAGTTTTCATAAACTCGCACAGTTGTATAGTGAAAAAGGGAAATACACGTATGTTTTGCTTGGGCCGTTGTATGACAGACAAACCAAAAAGTTTGCATCCGGTTTTAATAAGGTGAGCTTAAAAACAGCTATCGGTAAAAAAAATATTCCTGTAATTGCTCGCGGCGGAATTGCTGCCGAAAATGCTGCTGAACTGCGTGAAATAGGATTCGGCGGCATTGCCATACAAAACAGTTTTTGGAATTGTGATGATCCTTTGCAGGAATTTTTGAATATTGTAACTCAACTGCAATCAGCGGGTATCAGCATTTCATGAGTATTACCGAAAATTCTTTTTATACGCAATTTATTACTGCTATCGAGCTTACTTCGGCAGTTGAATGGATTGCTGTAATTGCAGGCACCATTTACGTTGTGTTGGCAGCATTGCGGCATCAGCTGTGCTGGCCGGCAGGAATTATCAGCTCACTGTTTTATATCGGAATCAATTTTAAAATTGGGTTGAATCTGGATGCCGTATTACAAATCTATTACTGCATTATTGGCGGATATGGCTGGTGGTTATGGGTAAAAAAGAAAAAAGAAAATGAATCAGTATCCGGCATTGAACGAATGCCGCAGAAACGATGGATTCATTTGCTCGCAATTTGTTTACCGCTTGCGTTTCTTCTCGGATTTGCACAACAAAAATACACGTCATCACCTGCTCCTTTTGCTGATGCCGGTCTTACAGTTGTGAGCTTTGCAGCAACGTGGATGACAGCGAGAAAATATCTTGAAAACTGGTTAGTCTGGATCGCTGCCGATTTTTGTTACATATTCCTTTATGCACAACGGGGCTATGCACTAACCTCAGTATTGTTTCTGATTTATACCTTTACTGCTCTGGCGGGTTACATTGCATGGCGAAAACAACTCAAAACATAAAGCGCATTGCCCTTATTGGTGCCGAGAGCACAGGCAAAACTACTCTTGCCCGTGCACTCGCTCTGCGGTTCAACACTGTTTGGGTGCCCGAATATGCCCGCGAGTACATGACTCTAAACCCCGGTGAATACGACATTACAGATATTGAAGACATTACCCGGCAACACCTCAGACAGGAGGAAGAACTTTCACTGCGTGCAAAAAAATTACTCATTACAGATACTGAACTGATAACATCGGCAATTTGGTGTGAAGATGTTTTTGGTAATTGCCCGAAATGGATTGAAGAACAAATTACCGGGCACAAGTATGATCTCTATTTACTTACCAGTAACGATTTACCCTGGGTAGCTGATCCGGTTCGTGTGAACTCTCAGCGACGCGACTATTTTTTTAATTTATACAAACGTACACTTGAAGAAAACAAACTTCCCTTCGAAATAATCAGCGGACGATACGAAGCGAGGCTTATGTGCGCAATAAATGCAATCAGAAAGCATTTTGGTGAAATAATCTAAGAGGCTGTTTGGAATTCATCCCTTGATTTTGTTATGGCTCATTTTCCCTCATTCTGCGTTGTGTTTTTTGTCGATCCTCTCCAAGGATCGCCTGCAAAACACGCCTTGTCTGAGAAAAAATGCCCTCATAACAAATCTCAAAAACAAATTCCAAACAGCCTCTAATTACTTTCCGATTAATCCTCCCAACTGTTTCTTAACAGAATCATTCCATTCATTAGACACTATACCGATTAATTGACTAAACAAATTTAGCTTCGATTCTCAAGTTATGCAAAGCACAGCAAATAAGCATAAGTCTGTCTTCGCGGCCATATAGTCTTCCTCTGTATGTTTCTTTCACCTTGCGGAATCG
>JBKDHA010000195.1:0-17655 GCA_046335555.1 Bacteroidota bacterium | reverse complement strand
CCTCAGTGCATTGAGGACTAAAACTTTGCAGCCGCGTACTTTCTGCCGCTCGGCTTCGTCAATGCGGTTGGCATCGGTGATGTAAACAAAATCGCCAACGCGGAAGCCGAATACCTGCAGCTTGTGGTGAAATACTTCTACCGGCAGAAACGGAATGCCGGCTACATCAAACAACGCATTCTCAAACTCGATAAGATTGATCTGCGGAATGCCGGGATAATGCGGTGTTTCAAAAATGTAGGCAAACTCGCGGCGAATGGCTTGCTGAACGCGCTTTGTAGCATAAACAGGCATCACCATATCGTTCAGGAAATTGTAGGCGCGCACTTCGTCTAATCCGGCCAAATGGTCTTTGTGTTCGTGCGTGAACACTACGGCATCCAGCACACGCACATTGTGCTTCAACATTTGCTGACGAAAATCAGGACCGGTGTCGATAACAATGGTTTTGCCGTTTACCTCAAGCAGCACCGAAGTGCGCAACCGCTTATCGCGCTCATCGGCCGAATTGCATACCGGACACGGGCAGCCAATAACTGGAACGCCCATAGAAGTGCCGGTGCCGGGGAATGTGATGCGCAAAGTGTTTCGGGTTGCTGCCGTAAAGTTAAGTGTTGCCCGCATTCGTGCGTCGTGTGTTTGTTGGTTAATTGTACTTTTATATCGGCCGGGCATTTATTCCGGCTCCAGCGTATGAACATCCGATTTATGGGCGCAGCCCGCACTGTTACCGGCAGCCGCCATTTGCTTACGGTAAACAACCACCAGATCCTGCTCGACTGCGGGCTGTTTCAGGGCAAAAACGAAGGCGGAGTCAACCGCAATATCAGTTTCGGATTTGATCCGCATCAGGTGCACTGCGTTATTCTCTCTCACGCGCATATTGACCACAGCGGAATGCTGCCGCGCTTGGTGCGTGAAGGTTTCAGCGGAAAAGTATATTGCACACCGGCCACTGCCGATTTGTGTCAGATTATGCTGCTCGACAGCGCCCGCATTCAGGAAAACGATGTGCGCTATGTAAACAAACGCCGACAGAAACGCGGACAAAAATCAATTGAGCCGTTGTACAGCGAAAACGATGTGCGCGAACTCCTGCGCCTGCTGGTGAAAGTACCGTATGATACCGACTGGATCGTTAGCAAAGGCGTGAGTTTTCGCTTTACCGATGCCGGGCATATTCTGGGCAGCGCGGCGGTGAGTTTAACGCTTACCGAAAACGAGCGCACTGTAAAACTGGCCTTCACCGGCGATGTAGGACGTTTTCACGACCTTATTTTGCGCGAACCTCAGCCGTTTCCGCAAGCCGATATTATTCTCTGCGAATCGACCTACGGCAACCGTTTGCACGATACCACCGAAGACTCGGCCGCACAGCTGCTGGAAGTAGTACGCCACACCTGCGTGGAGAAAAAAGGACGGCTGCTGATTCCCAGTTTCAGCCTCGGACGCACACAGGAAATTGTTTACACCCTCGACCGCATGAAGAGTGCCGGACTCCTGCCTCCGATTCCGGTATTTGTGGATAGTCCGCTTTCAACAAATGCAACTGAAATCATGCGCAAACATCCTGAGAATTTCAACGAAGACATTTTGAAATACATGGAAACTGACCCCGATCCGTTCGGTTTCAACGGTCTCGAATACATTCAGGAAAAAGAAGCATCACAGGCGCTCAATTACGAAGAGCGTCCATGCATCATTATTTCGGCATCGGGAATGCTGGAAGCCGGACGCATCAAGCACCACGTTAAACACGGCATCAGCGACGAGCGTAATACGATTTTAATTGTAGGCTATTGCTCGCCCGGCACATTAGGTTCGGCATTAGTTGGCGGCGCAAAAGAAGTCCGCATTTTTGGCGAGCCGCATGAAGTAAAAGCCGAAGTAGTTCGCATCGGTTCCTACAGCGCTCACGCCGACCGCAACGAGCTGCTTGACTTTCTGAAATGCCAGGATCCGGGAAAAGTAAAACACGTTTACCTTGTACACGGCGAAACCGAAGCGCAGAACGAGTTTTCGAAATACCTGATTGAAACCGGTTTCAGAAGTGTTTCGGCACCGGAGTTTGGAGATAAGGTGGAGTTGTGAGTATTTATTGATCGAGCGGAACTGCATTACCGCTAATCATTCAATCCTTTTCCGGCAAGAATAGCGGTAGAGGCTTCAGAAGGGCATAACGGCGCAGTTACCGCCCAAAACATCGAAGTATGGCAATAAACAGGGCATAACAAAGCCAAAAGATGAAATCCTGACAGCCTATAAGACAGGGGAAATGGTGGTCGATGCGGTAGCTGAACTTGTTTTGTTATGTAGAAATTTACTCGTATTTTCGTGTTAAATGTTTTTAAAGCATGAACTACAAAATATCATTTCAGGAAATGGGCAAGTTAGGCATGGAGAAACTATCCAAACAGTCTTGTCTTTCCTTAGAAGAAAAAAGAAAGCAATTTTTGACACTGAGAAAACAAAGCTCAGTAAAATCGAAGAAACAAAAATCCTAATTGATTTTGCTGATCAACACAAATTCTGGCACACTGATGTTTACGAAAACAGATATATAGGAGAAGGGGCTGAGCAACAAATTTATGAGTTCTCCAATCCTAATTTTGTTATTAAGCTTAATGACGGAATTTTTTATGAATACTGGGAAGACTATTTCCATAGCTTGCTGTTACACAACTACTTTTTCACTCATTTGGCATACGAACTTATAGGCTTTACAAAAAATAAAGAAATACTCTCTGCGGTTGTAAAGCAACCTTTTGTAGTTGCAACTGAGAATACTAATCTTAAGTATGTTAAAGATTTTTTGGGCGTTAACGGATTCGTCAATAAGAAAAACAACGACTATTTTAATCCTGAATTGGGTATCATTTTAGAAGATTTACACGATGAAAATGTGTTAACCAGCGATGGTGTATTACAATTTATTGACACCGTTTTTTTTATCACGAAAGAATTTTATGAGCCTGTTCAGGAATAAAATAAGCATCTAAAAACCAATGTATTGACCGAATAAAAGTGAGCAAATACTCAAATTTGAGAATGATATAATCTTCTGTAATTCTTCATCCCAAAAAATTAACCAAAACCCTTACCTTTGCACTTTACACAGACTTAATCAGATCATTCACAATATGAGAGACCTGTTCGACAAGATCAGAGAGAACCGCGGACCGCTCGGCATGCATGCTAAAGAGTCGCATGGTTATTTTACCTTCCCCAAGCTCGAAGGCGATATCAGCAACCGCATGATTTTTCGCGGTAAAGAGCGTTTGGTGTGGAGTCTCAACAACTACCTCGGTTTGGCCAACCACCCCGAAGTGCGCAAGGCTGATGCCGACGCTGCTGCCGAGTTTGGTTTTGCCCAGCCCATGGGTGCGCGAATGATGTCGGGCAACTCAAATTACCACGAAGCTCTCGAAGCCGGCCTTTCTGAGCTGGTGAAGAAAGAAGATACAATTCTCTGCAATTTCGGCTATCAGGCCATGGTTTCGGCCATCGACTGCTTGGTTGACCGCCACGATGTGATTGTGTATGATGCCGAGTCGCATGCCTGCATTATCGACGGTGTTCGTCTGCACATGGGCAAGCGTTTCGTGTATCCGCACAACGATATTACCAACCTCGAAAAACAGCTTGAGCGTGCTACCAAATTAGTAGAAGGCACCAACGGTTCTATCCTTGTGATTACCGAAGGCGTGTTTGGCATGAGCGGTAATCAGGGCAAGCTCAAAGAAATTGTTGAGCTGAAAAATAAATTCACCTTCCGCCTGTTTGTTGATGATGCACACGGCTGCGGAACCATGGGCCCCACAGGTGGCGGAACCGGCGAAGCACAAGGCTGTCAAGACGGTATCGACATTTACTTCGGCACATTTGCAAAATCGTTTGCGCTTATTGGTGGTTACATTTCTTCAACCGAAAACGTTGTAGAATATCTCCGCTACAATATGCGTTCGCAAATCTTTGCAAAATCGCTGCCAATGCCGTTGGTTGTAGGTTTGCTCAAGCGTCTCGAACTCATGAACAAACTTCCCGAACTTCGTCAGCAGCTTTGGAATGTAACCAACGCACTGCAGAGCGGCTTGCGCGAAGCCGGGTTTAACATTGGCACCACTTCATCGCCGGTAACACCGGTTTACCTGAACGGTTCAATTCCCGAAGCTACCAACCTGATTCTTGACCTGCGCGAGAACTACAATATTTTCTGCTCAATGGTTGTGTATCCGGTAATTCCGAAAGGTCAGATCATTCTGCGCCTTATTCCGACTGCCGTTCACACACTCGATGATGTGAAATACACTGTTGACGCATTTTCAGCTATCCGCAACAAACTTACTTCTGGTCAATACCAGAGCGAGAAGATTGCTGCATTCTAATTGGCAATTACAACTACATAATTCTCCCCCGGATCGAAAGAACCGGGGGATTTTTTATTAATAGTAATCTTATTCATCTGTAAGAAATCCAGATTGACTACTTTTAAAAAAAATGAAATGAAAAACGCTTTTATTCTGCTCTGCTGTTTTGCAATTTCAATCCTGGCAAAAGCACAAACACCGTCAATTGTTTGGCAATACTATACCGGAGCACCTGCTTTCGGCTCTGCTGCTGCTGCCGATATGGATGACGACGGCTTCTACGAAATCGTTTTTACAACCTATACCAACGATGGCCGGGCGCATTGCCTGAATGCCGAAGATGGCTCGGTAAGTTGGATCTATGATATTGGCGGATGTGGAGATGTTGCTCCCTTGATTTATGATGTTGATAATGACGATACACTCGATGTAATTATTAACGGCTCTTGCAACCCAACTATTTTTTGTATCAACGGATCTACCGGGCAATTGAAATGGAGTCAACCCTCCGGCGGCGGCGATTCGCCACCAACAATTGCCGATATTGATGGCGATGGTACTTATGAAATCTTCTTCTGCAATTTCAATGGCCAATTACGCATCTATAATGCCGAAAACGGCACTACCGACAAAATTATTCAGGTTGATCCCACCGGAGGTCCGATACAAACCGAACCATCACTTGTTGATGTAAATAACGACAACCGATTAGACATAATAATGGCCAACCATTTTAACGTAACTGGTCTTTATATCTGGGCGTATGACTATATCACCGAAGATACGATATGGACAAATTTCATGGCCGACACTTCGTCAACCTACAATGCCTATCATGCGGGGGCAGTTGCTGATATTGACAGCGACGGCAATTTAGAATATGTGATCGGTTCCAACAACGGGCTAGTTCGCGCACTCAATGTCGAAGATGGCTCTGTTTTGTGGTCGGTAAGCATTCCGAAAAGCAATATGTCGCCAATTTCAATTGCAGATCTTGACAACAACGGAACGCTTGAAATTGTGGTTACGAATAACGATTGGATTACGTTCGATGAACGAATTTGGGTTTTAAACGGCGCAAACGGATCAACAGCCTGGTCTTATCCCACTACATTCAGTTCGTTTAGAGGCTGTGCCATTTCAGACATTAACGGAAACGGAACATTAGATCTTGTAGCAGGTTATTTCATGGGCGATGTAATTGCAGTTGAACCTTTCACTGGTTTAATCTGGCAGATCAATCTGCTCCAGTATTTTCCTTCCGGACTTCCTTATTTTATGGTCGATCACGGGCCATTAGTTGCCGACTTTGATCACAACGGAAAAATGGATGTATTTGTAGTTGGGGGCTATGGAACTTATACACCCGATTCGCTGAACACCGGAAAAGCATTTATGATTGAAGCCGGAAACGGCCAATGCCCGGAGTGGCTCATGTTCAGGCAGGATGTGTACAGAAGCGGTTATCTCTCACAACAAGAAGTGGATTCGTCTTGCAGCCAGGTGCTCAACACTGAATCTTTGACTATTAAAGATTCTGAATGGTCGGTTTATCCGAATCCCGTTTCCGATGAACTGAGCATTACTACCAATTCTGTTTCTCAGGTTCAGCTTATTGATTTGACGGGAAAGATGGTGTGGTCAGGACAAATAAATCAGGGAACAACAAAGCTATCGCTGGCACAACTTGAGGGCGGTGTTTATCAGATAGTTTTGCAATCAGCAGCCGGCCGTTCTGCAAAAAAAATTATTGTTCTGCATTAGCGCGAAAGACAATGCAAATCAGTATCAAGTTAAGTTAACTGCGGGTTGAGATAACACGATTTTTACAACAAACAGGCTCTTTTCTGAAAGAGCATCAAGCGGATTGTTTACAACCGGATTGCAGTCAGGCAATGCGCGTAAAATGCGTATCTTCACGCGAATTATTGTTTATCAGTTGATAATACAGAACTACCCAATTCCCAGAACCATTCGATGGCTACTTTTTATGATTTTGACCTGAACGACGCGGTGCTTGACGGCATTGAAGCGATGGGCTACGAGGCAGCAACGCCAATTCAGGAACTTACTATTCCGATTACCCTGAGCGGGCGCGATTTAATTGCCTGTGCACAAACCGGCACCGGAAAAACCGCCGCCTACCTGCTTCCCACACTGCACCGCATTCTCGAACAGCCGCAGCACAGCAAAATACACACGCTTATTGTATCACCCACACGCGAACTGGCACTGCAAATTGACAACGCCCTTACCGGCTTCGCTTATTTTGCCAAAGTGAGCAGCATTGCGGTTTACGGCGGAGGCAGCGGCGAAAGCTTCGACCGCGAAAAGAAAGCCCTGCAAACCGGTACCGATATTATTGTGGCTACTCCCGGCCGGCTGCTGGCGCATCTCAACCTTGGCTATGTAGATTTCAGCAGCATCAAAACGCTGATTCTTGATGAAGCCGACCGCATGCTCGACATGGGATTCCATGATGATATTATGCGGATTGCTTCGCATCTGCCCAAAGAGCGGCAAACACTGATGTTTTCGGCTACAATGCCGCCGCGGATTCGTCAGCTGGCTGCACAGATTTTGCACAATCCCGAGCAAGTAAACATTGCTATTTCAAAGCCGGCTGAAGGCATAAAGCAAACAGCATACTGCACTTACAATGCGCAAAAGCTACCGCTGCTCGAACACATTCTGCAATCGCAGGAATTGCTGAGTGTGATAGTTTTTTCATCGACCAAGAGCAATGTAAAAACAATGGAACGCGAGCTAAAAAAGCTCGGGCTTTCTGTTGCCGCCATTCACTCAGATCTGGAGCAGAATGAGCGCGAAGACACCCTGCGCAAATTCCGCAACCGCGAGATTCGCATTATAGTTGCTACCGATGTGCTTTCGCGCGGTATCGACATTGAAAATATAAGCATGGTGGTGAACTACGATGTTCCGGGCGACGGAGCCGACTACGTTCACCGCGTTGGCCGCACCGCCCGCGCCGAATCAACCGGTCAGGCCGTTACGTTTATCAACCCCGAAGACATGCGCCGTTTCGGAGCTATTGAGCAACTGATCGGCTATGAAGTTGAAAAAGTAGCCCTGCCCGAAAGCTACGGAGAAGTGCCGCCCTACACACCCGGCAAATCGTTTCCCCGCGGCGACCGTGGCGGAAAAGGCGGAAACCGCAGTGGTGGCGGAAACAAAGGCCGCAGCAGTAACAGCAGCCGCGGTCCGAAAGACCGTAACCGGAACCCGAACAGCAACCGACCTCCGGCACCGGCAACAGCCGAAACACCGAAACCGCAGCAACCCGCCGCCGAAAACAGCGGAGATCCTGAAAAAAAGAAACGCAAAAAACGCCGCCGCAAACCGGGTGGCGAAAAACAACCTGCTGCCGCAGCACCCGTAAACTGATTTAGAGGCTGTCCAAATTTTATCCTTCGGCTTTGTTATGGCTCATTTTCCCTCATCCTGCGTTGCATTTCTTGTCGATATTTGCCTAATATCGCCTTCAAAATACGCCTTGTCTGAGAAAAAATGAACTCATAACAAATCTCAAAAACAAAATCTGAACAACCTCTTAAACACCCTATACATAACCCAGCCTGTTTTTACAATGAACAAAGGATTGAAAATTGGCCTCATTGCCGGCGGCAGCGTGTTGCTGCTGGGCGGAGCTGCCCTGTTTCTCTGGCTCAAATTTGGTAAAACCGATGCGCACCTGCGCCTGATTCCCAAAGAAGCCACTACCGTTGCCGTTATTAATGTGCGTAATCTGTTTTCCAAAGCAGATCCGAAAAAGCTGATGATGCTGCCCATTTTTAAGCAGCAAACAAGCGGAAGCCTCTCGCCCGAAATGAAACGGCTGATGCAGGATCCAACCGATCTCGGTGCTGATATCACCCAAAACATTGCCGGTTTTATTAATCAGCAGGATGGTGTTACCACCAGCGGATTGGTGTTCAAAATCAGCGACGGATCTCGGTTTGCTTCGGTAATCGCTAAACTTGGCGGATACGCACGTCCGAACAAAGTTGACGGACTCTGGTACATTCCTATTGAAAGCAATGTAGGTCTCTGCTGGAACGATGAAGCCGGTGTGCTGTTTACAGGAAGCTCGCTAGTTGACGAAAGCACACAGCAACAGGCCGAACGTTTGCTGCGCCAGCCGAAGGAATACTCGATTCTCGACAACCCGAACTACAAGGCTTTTGCTGCGCAGGATTTTGACATCGGGCTGATGGTGGACAACAACGTTGTGCAGCGCAGTGCCGAGTCGAACGACTGGATGGGAATTTACAATATGTTTGGTTCACCCACCGGCTGGAGCGATCTGCTCATCAATTTTGAAGATGAAACTATCGATTTCAAATCAACCGTACATCAGCCCGAGGGACAGGCCAGCGTGCTTCGTACAACAGGCCCGGATGCAAAACACCTCGAAGCATTTGCCGATAAAGATCCGATAGGGTTTATCTGCGCAGCTATTGATCTGAAAGCATTGGTAATGCAACTCAATGCCGATGCCAACATGAAACGCAATCTCGAAGAAATGGAAGATGCGCTGGGTATTCCGGTTAACGAAATCATCCGCAGCTTTACCGGCGATGTTTCAATGGCATTTACCGATTACCGCGACCTTGTTTCTGAAGATCCTGTGCTCAAAGAAAAGATGGATAAAATGCGGGAAATCTATCAAAGTTTTAACAGCAAATTTGATGATGCTGGATTTGATTCTGATGAATATGATTACCCGACAGAAGTAAAAGTGCCCGTTTTTGTACTCAATCTTTCAATAACAGATACCGTAACACCGGGTAAGCTCATCCGTCAGGCCAATATGTCAAAAACAGCCGACGGTTTTTACAGCGGCGCAACCGGAATGGGTGCTAATGTGTATGCGGCTATGAAAGGCTCACACCTGATCATTACAAACAGTTACGGCACAGCCGCACAACTCATGCGCACCGGCAAATTAGGCGGCAAACCATCAAAAGATATTGATGTGAAAAAGCCAGCCAGCGGACGTTTGGAGATGACAACATCAAAATATCCGTCTATGCTTACCGATGTGATGAAAGATGAAATGGGCGACCGCGGTTACAGAAATTACACACTGGCCGCTGAGCCGCTGCAATATGTGAGTTTAAGTAGCGAAGGCAATACCAACCTGCTTCAGGTGCATGTAAAACAAGGCGAAGGAAACTCACTCTACCGTTTGATCGTACACACTGCCGAAACAGTAAGTAAGTTTTAAAGTCTGTATGCAGATCACACTGAGTCAGGTTCTCCCCCGCCCCCTCGCCGATACGCCGCTTACACAGGGCAGTATCTGGAAATCGGAGTGTACGCTCAGCAGCAGCGACAGGCTTTTGGTCCAAGCTCCTTCGGGTACGGGAAAAACAACGCTCGTTTCGCTCATCTTCGGATTGCGGAATGACTACGACGGAAAAATCAGCATCGACGGAACAGACATCCGCAGTATTTCACTCAACGACTGGGCTGAACTGCGGCGCACAAAACTTTCTGCTGTATTTCAGGAATTGCGCCTGTTTCCGCAGCTGACCGCCCTCGAAAACATTATGCTGAAAAACAGTCTGAGCAAAGCACTCACACTGGTTCAGGTAATCGAAATGGCAAAGCAGTTGGGTGTTGATCACCGGTTGAACCAAACCTGCGGTACGCTTTCGCTTGGTCAGCAGCAGCGCATTGCCATTATCCGCGCACTGGCGCAGCCGTTTGAACTGCTTTTGCTCGACGAGCCTTTTAGCCATTTGGATGATGCCAATGCCGCTATTGCAGCACAAATGATTACCGAATACTGCAACAACCACAATGCCGGACTGCTGCTCACAAGTCTCGGAAAAACGGCGCATTTTGAGTTTAACAAACACTTGATTATCTGATGCTGCGCCGACTTTTATTCCAGCACCGGCAAACCGGAACATTAATTTTAGCCGTGACGGGTGCTTTCATAGGCATGCTGATGCTGCTGGCTGCTTTGCAGTTGTATATTGATGTATCAAAAGTTTTTGGCGAAGGCGAAAACCTGAACGGCACGCAGTACTTGGTCATTAACAAAAAAGTAAATCTGCTCAACACACTTTTCGGCGGCAACAAAGGGTTTAAGCCCGAAGACATTGCCGGACTGAAAGCTGTAAAAGGCGTGCAGAATGCAGCACCGCTAACTACAAGTCGCTTTAAAGTGAGTGTGAGTATGCAGGGTGGCGATCAGGGTTTGCCGGGCATGTACACACAAGTGTTTTTTGAAGCTGTGCCCTCCGGATTTATGGATGTACAGAGCGGCGACTGGAACTGGCGCGAAGGCGATTCGCTGGTGCCGATCATTATTCCGCGCGATTATATCCGGCTCTACAATTTCGGTTTTGCACCCACACAGGGCTTGCCGCAAATGACCGAAGAAATTATAGGCCTCGTCAGTTTTGATGTAAAAGTAAGCGGCCCCAAAGGTTCGGCTACATTCAAAGGCAGGCTGGCCGGTTTCAGCGACCGTATCAACAGCATTCTGGCTCCGCAAGGCTTTATTGATTATGCCAACGAAAAGTTTTCGGGCATTACACCAGGCAGCGAAGTCCCCAGCCGCGTAATTGTAGCCTGCGAAGGCAGCGGTGTAGGTAAATTGGCAGCACATTTCTCAGAAAACGGCTACGAAACCAATACCGAAAGCCTCCGCTCCGGCCGTTTGCAAGCCGCACTGAATGTGTTGATGACAATCATCACCGCCATAGGCGGGTTAATTGTGCTGCTGGCGCTACTGAGTTTTTTGCTGTATGCTCAATTGCTGCTCAGTAAATCGGCCTACGAGCTGCAAACGCTGATCCGCATTGGATTTACGCCCTGGCAGCTTTGCCGGAAGTACATCCTTTTCTATTCGCTGCTTTACATCGGAGTTCTTGTACTTGCCCTGCTCAGCATTCTGCTCAGCAAACCCGCACTCAGCAGCTATCTAGAGTCGCAAAGCCCCGATCTGATTCTAGAAAGCGGCATGAGCTGGACGGTTGTATTCACCGGCATCGCCTGCGCAGCAGTTTTCGTACTGGCCAACCTCTTGGCCGTATGGCGAGGCATAGTAAAACTAGCCAAACCCTGACAACCTGAGCGCAGCGAAGAGAAGACCAGCCAATCTGAGCGAAGAGAAGATCAGTAAATCTGAGCGCAGCGAAGAGAAGATCAGTAAATCTGAGCGCAGCGAAGCCAAGTAAATCTGAGCGCAGCGAAAACCAGCAAATCTGAGCGCAGCGAAGAGAAGATCAGCAAATCTGAGCGCAGCGAAGAGAAGATCAGTAAATCTGAGCGCAGCGAAGAGAAGATCAGTAAATCTGAGCGCAGCGAAGAGAAAACCTATTTTTCAGGTAACACCCGCTCTCCGCTCTTCGCTCCCCGCTCTGTCAATCTGGCTTAGTTTTTGATACAAAAATCCCTAAATTTACACGGCAACGTAAACTTATGAAACACCTCCTTACCCTTACTTTTGCAGTACTATCGGCTGTTGTTTTTGCACAAACGCCTCCCAAAACCGCAGCAAAACCAGCAAAACCGGCTCCTGCACAGCAGTTAAACCTGCGTTTTCAGGTGAAAGGTGCAACTGCCGGCGATGCTATTCTGGCTAATTATTTTGGCGACAAACAATACATCCAGGACAGCGCAAAGGTAGATGCCAATGGAAATTTCGTTTTTAAAACCACCGAAAAACGGGATGCCGGTATTTACATCGTACAATTTCCCACAGGCAGCACACGCAAGTATTTTGAAATTATCTTGCTCGACGGGCAAATGAATTTTGCGGTTGAAACCGATACGACTGATATGATCGGTAAGATGAAAATTATTGGCTCAAGAGAAAACGATATTTTTCTGGAACATAATCTCTTTCTTGCCAAAAAATCGAAAGAGATGGAAAAACTGCAGGCTGATATGAAAGCCGCAGCAGATGCCAAAGATTCGATTACCGAAAAGAAAATCCGCGAACAGATTACGGGTATCGACAAAGATGTTAAAGAGTACAAGCGCAACTTCTACAAAGTAAAATACCCCGAAAGTTTCTTTGCCAAAGTGCTTCGCGCAATGGATGAACCGGATTTGCTGCCGTATGACCAATGTCCGCGTTTGCCCGACGGAAAAATTGATTCGGCCTGGAACAATCGGAACTACAAAGAGCATTATTGGGATGGTTTTGATTTTACCGACGGACGTTTGCTGCGCACTCCGGTTTATCACAACAAACTGAAATTCTATCTCGAAAAAATCACCTCACCTGCTCCCGATTCAATCATCAAGGCAGCGCACTGGATTATTGAAAAAGCCCGCTCCGACAGCGATAATTTCAAGTATGCAGTTCACTATGTAACCTACACGTATGAAGTATCGAAAGTAATGGGCTACGATGCCATATTTGTGAATATGGTAGAGACCTATCACATGAAAAAGCAAGTGTGGTGGTTGAGCGAATCACAACTGAAAAAAGTAATTGACCGCGCAACCAAACTGAAATATTCGCTGCTCGGCGCAAGTGCTGCAATTGTTCAGCTTACAGATACTTCTGGCGTTGTTCGTCAGCTCCAATACGTAAATGCCGACTACACCATTCTGATTTTCTGGGAGCCAACTTGCAGCCATTGCAAAAAAGAAATTCCGGTTATCAAAACCTATTATGATTCACTGCGGACGCAAGGTGTGTCTGTTGAGGTTTACGCCATAAACTCAGAACATGATCCAATTGCCTGGAAAAAATTTGTTAAAGACAACAAACTGACTTGGGTGAATGTAATGTCTTCTGATCCGCAACTGTTGGCCAATTACAAATATTACTTTGATGTGTATAGCACACCGACAGTGTATTTGCTCGACAAGCAGAAAAAGATTTTTGCAAAACGTTTGGATCCCAAAGGAATCGAAACGTTTATGAATCGCCGCATTAACGAGGATAAGAAAAAAGCAAAAGAACAGAATCCAAAATAATTTGATCAGTGTTTCGTTAAGTAGTGTATGAACAGAATTGCTCTTTTTGCTTTAGTGGGATTACTTGTTTTAGCATCGTGCCGATCTCGCCGCGACGGGCCAACCAATGAGTACAAGAATGCGAAAACCAAAACGAGCACAACAATTCTGAAAGATCATCAGAAAGCCCAGAAGCGTGCTGAACGTGCAGCAAAAAAGCAAGGCAAGAAAACACGCAAGCGGATGAATAAACGGAACAGTGATTTCTTTAAAGGGAAATAATTTATCAAACACGTTTTTCAAAGCGAACAGTCTCATTTAGAGGTCTGTTCGTTTTTTTTTCATATATCTAATGCTTTTATACCTTTGGGTTTAATGCAACTTGATCCCTCTTTTACTATTCGACTCCTGCTTTGGACACTAGGCTTTGGGCTTTGTGCGAACACTGCTTTCTCTCAAAAAACGGACAGCCTGGAGCGAGTAATTGCAGGTAATGCACACGATACTGTGCGCATGGAAGCCTGGGTACAATTAGTTCGGGCACTTTCTGTAAGTGATGCCAAACTAACTGCCAGCAAAGGCCGTCAAGCTATTTCTTTTGCCCAGGAAACCGGCGATGAAAAGCGAGAAGCCTGGATTCTGAATTACATGGGTGGCGCATATTATTATGCCAGTCGCTACGACAGTTCACTCTATTATCACGAACAGGCACTTGCAATTCGTAAACGAATCGACGACTGGAAAGGGCTTGGTGCTTCATACAACAACATCGGGCAGATTTACGACGATCAGGGGCGTAAAGAGATTGCGCTGGACTATTACCTCCGCTCGCTCGATTACATGAAGAAAACCAATTACCAGCGCGGATTAGGCATTGTAAATAACAGCCTGGGAAATTTATATTACTACCAAAAAGATTACGACAAAGCGCTTGTCTATTTTTCAGAGGGTGTAGTTCTTTCAGAAAAAGCAGATGATGATTTTGGGTTAATGAATTCATATAATAACATCGGATTAATCTGGAAGGAGAAAAAAGAAATTGAGAAAGCATTAATGTTTTACCGCCGCGCTCTTGACATTGGTATCAAGGGCGAATACAGTACCAATATACCTACCATGTGCAATAACATAGGAGAAATACACATGGAGAAAGGCAATAACGATTCGGCATTTTTCTATTTCAGAAAAGCTATCGCAATTGCAGTAATTAGCGAAGATGAGGTAAACATGATCAGTCCATTGGGAAATTTAGGTACACTACTCAATATTACTGGTCAAACAGACAGTGCAGAAGTTTGCTTTCTGAAAGCACTTGAATTAAGCCGTAAACATGAATTACTCGATTATCAGCAAGGCATTCTGACAAGGCTGGCGGGATTAAATGCCGGAAAAGGTGATTACCGTAAGGCATACTATTATCAGCAAACTTATGATTCGGTAAGTAATCTTCTTTTCAATAAACAGCGCGAAGAGCAGATACAAAACATGCAGGTGCGCTATGATACCGAAGCAATAAAAAAAGAAAGTCAGCTCACACGCGAACGTTTAGAGCAGCGCGAACGCGAGAGTTGGTATATAACTAGTGTGGCACTTGCTGTGCTGCTGGCCGCAGTAGCAGCAGTTTTTGCATTGCTGCGTACACGCAAACTCAACAAAAAATTAGATGCGCAACACAATAACATCTTGCGGATCAACTCCAATCTTGAAGAACAGCGTGCAATTATTGCAGAACAAAATCGTGAGCTTACAGACAGCATCAACTATGCACAACGAATTCAGCAGGCACTGCTGCCCGGAGCAGATGATGTAAAACGCATTCTGCCTGATGGTTTCGTGTTTTTCAAACCGAGAAATATTGTAAGCGGAGATTTCTACTACCTGACTGGTACACCTGACGACTGCTATATCGTAACTGCCGACTGTACCGGTCACGGAGTTCCGGGTGCATTGATGAGTATGATCGGAATGGAGGAGCTTATTACGCATATGCGTCATGGTCGTACTCCCGGTGAAATACTTGCAGATATAAACCGATCTGTTCGCAAACTTCTTAAGCAGGATAACTCAGAAACCGGCGCACAGGATGGTATGGACATTGCCATTTGCCGTTATCAGCCGAAACTGCAGCTACTGGAATTTGCCGGAGCTAATCGTCCGCTGTGGATTATTCATCAGAAAGAGGTTATTGAATTAAAAGCCACCAAAGCATCAATAGGTGGACATACACCCGACAGTCAGGAGTATGCTACAACGCGATTTGAAATGCAAACCGGTATGCAGGCTTATCTTTTTTCAGATGGTATAGCCGATCAGTTTGGTGGCAGCGAAGGTAAAAAACTAATGAACAAACGGCTTCGCGAAATACTTATTTCAATTAGTAGTCTTGAGCCTTCAGCACGCAAAGAGCAATTTCAGCTTGCTATTGAACAGTGGCAACTCGATTATGCGCAGGTTGATGATATGCTTCTGGTCGGATTTGGCGACTGAAGTCACTTGTGCAGATTTCACTCCCTCGGCTGGGCTTGTGCCCAATCTAAAATTCCATTATAGTAAGCCATTGCCACCTGAAATGTACGTGCATCAGGCCCGGGCGATGCAGTTTGTGCGGCTTTCATAAGTTGCGTGCATTCATTTACATTATCCTGATAAAGCGTTTCGCCGTAAACCATTGTGCCCTGAACCAAGCGGCAAAGCGAAAGATTGCGGCAAAAAACGCCGGGCTGCCCGGTTTGGAGACAACTATTTTGGAGATACGTCGCATCGCGGGGAGTAGCCAGCGGTACACGCAGCTCCGATTCAAACCGCCGGGTTACAGCGCCCGAAAATGTGATGCTTTCGGTTAGTTCATCGGTAAGCAGTAAGCGCAAAAAATCGAAACGCTTTTCGCTGTCTGAAAGTTCCCCCGCCTGAAAGCTCCCGGCTGTGAAAGCCATGTTGTAATTGCGTTCTGTTGTGCGCTTCCAGTCGGTGTTCGTTTCGTCAACATTGTAGTGCAAAATAACGGTCAGATCCGGACGAAACGCATTGATTAAATTGGCACGTTTGCGCAATTCAACATCACGAAAAACAAAACGGAAAATCAGGCGATCATCCTGCGACAAGCGTGTATTTTTAAGCTTTTTCAGGTTGGGATCATTCGGACGAACTTTCAGCATCGAATCGAGTGCATGCGGATAATCCTCTTTTTTCCACTGCTCATAGGTTTTGCCGAAAGCGGTGAGTCCGTATTCGCGTGTGAACATTACCTCTGCTCCGGCGCTGCGCAGTTGCTGCGCCAGAATGGTTGCAGTTTGCCAGGTTAGTTTCGATTCAAAGAAATTGATGCGGATACTGTCGGCACCGCTTCCTGCAATTTTAAAATCGAGGTATTTGTCCTCTACTCTGCTGCTGGCTGAGTCGGAAGCAAAATGGCCGGGATCAAGCGCAATGCGCAAACCATTGAGCGGCATTGTAGCTGAAGGCGAAAAATCGTCGTCCCGGTGCTGACCGAGCTGGTAGTAGGTTTTAGTGATTTCGGGCGAAAACGGGCCGCTGCCTTTTTCGCGCATAATACGCATGGCTTCTTCGCGCGGAGCATGTGCTAGAATAGCTTTGTAAATAGGCAGTTCGCTCCAGGTTACCCGGTATTCGGGCTTTCCGGCGGCCTTTTCGGATGCGCCTGCATAAATGTTTACACCAAACAAATCAATTGCATAGTGTGCCGATAATGCATCGCGGCGGTCGAGCAATTGTGCTGTGCGCGCGGTGTAATGTTTCATTAAACTGTCGGCTTCGAAAACAGGCATTTGCGCGCTGAGCTTCATTACTGCAACAACGCAAAACAGTGTAAGAGTAAAACGAAAACGTGTAAGCATAATCATATAAACGTTGTAAAGTAATAATCGTGCCGCAATCAAGTGCGTTTCGGACGGCGGTTCACGCATTTACTGATGCAGCGGCCGTTTGCATATTCGCGCACTTTGCTGCGGCGGCCATCGCAGCGACTTTTCTCGCTGCGGATGCGTTTTCCGTTACTGTAAAGTTTTTTTTTCAGGCGTAAGTCGCGGCACGGACGGCCTTCGCGGGTAAACTGCCTCACCAGTTTATAATCTTCGGTTTTTCGTCCGGCTGAATCGTAACTGGTGCGAACAATTTTTTCCTTTTTATACGGACTTCCCGGATCGGGCCGGCGGTGTGTGGTGGTGAAAGTAGTGGTGCGTGTATTAAGTTTTCCGTTGGTATGAAGCGTAACTTCCGTTTTGCGCACCGTGCGCAGCTGTGCATGCAGCGGAAATGCTGTAAAAAACAATAGCAGTGATAACAGGATTTTCACGCAGTAAAGATACGTATTGCCTGTTGC
>JBKDHA010000194.1:0-25289 GCA_046335555.1 Bacteroidota bacterium | reverse complement strand
CAAAAAAAATATACACATAAACAAAATACGGCATATATCTTAGAGTATTATAAACAGATCAAAATATTATCCTGCTTGACGAGGCTATTGTTTACAATGCCGGTCACCTTTTTGGTTTTTTCTCGGTTTTTAATGGCGATGCGGTAAAAGATCTCACACTTATTAAAGGCGGTATGCCCGCACAATACGGAAGCCGTTTAGCCAGCGTTCTCGATATTTCGATGAAAGACGGAAACAGTCAGCGCTTTGATGTTGACGGCGGCATTGGGGTTATCGCATCGCGGCTGACCGTGCAGGGACCAATTAAAAAAGATACCGCATCTTTCATCATCTCCGGCCGCCGAACTTATATTGATGTACTGGCCGCTCCGTTTATCAAAGACGATTCGCCGTTTAAAGGTTCGGGCTACTATTTCTTTGATCTGAATGCGAAATTCAACTGGAACATCAACTCAAAAAACCGTGTGTTTCTGAGTGGTTATCTCGGACGTGATGTGTTTTCGTTTAAAAATACGGATGATGATTTTAACGTGAGCATTCCCTGGGGAAATGCAACCACATCGCTGCGCTGGAATCACCTGTTTGGCCCAAAACTGTTTATGAATGCGACTTCCGTTTTCAGCGATTACAAGTTTTCGTTCGGTGCCGAGCAGGATGGTTTTGCAATCGGGCTCTTTTCAGGCATTCGCGATTTCAATAACAAGGTTGACTTTAGCTGGATTCCCAATACAAAACACTATGTGCGCTTCGGTGCAAATTATACCTGGCACACATTTACGCCGAATAATGCATCAGCAAAATCAGGCGATGTAGAGTTTGATTTGGGTGGAAAAGTGCAGCAGTTTGCACATGAAGCAGCTGTTTATTTTAATGATGACTGGAACATCAGCGAACGTCTTTTGCTGACGTATGGTTTGCGTTATTCATACTTCATGCAGGTTGGTCCGTTTAACCGCTATGTGCAGGATGTAACCGGAACAACAGTTGATACGGTAAGTTATGGAAGAGGCGATAAAGTGGCCGATTACGGAGGATTTGAACCGCGTATTTCTATGCGTTTTCTGATCAATGAAAAATCATCCGTGAAAGCATCTTTTACACAAAACCTGCAGTATGTGCATTTGGCAACACTATCGCCAATTTCGTTGCCAACTGATATTTGGGTGCCGTGTTCGGATGTGGTGAAACCTCAGCTTGGTTATCAGTATGCAGCAGGATATTTCCGAAACTTTTATAAGAATATGTTTGAAGCATCTGTTGAAGTGTATTACAAACAGATGTACAATCAAATTGAATTTGCCCCGTCTGCATTGCCCGAAGACAACATCAACAACAATACCGATAACAATTTTGTATTTGGCACAGGTGAGTCGTATGGTGCAGAATTTTTCTTCAAAAAACGTGTCGGCAAACTTAATGGCTGGGTAGGTTATACGCTTTCATGGACATGGCGTTATTTTCCCGACATCAGCAGCGAACGTTTCCCCGCGCGTTATGATCGCCGCCACGATCTTTCGGTTGTTGTGGTGTATGATTTGAATGAACGACTGAGCTTTGGCGGTGTGTTTGTTTACGGAACAGGAAATGCAATTACTTTACCCGTTACCCGCTATCTGATTGAAGGAACTATTGTTGATGAATACGGTCCGCGAAACAGTTTCCGCATGGCACCTTATCATCGCGCCGATATTTCTGTTACATACAACTGCAAACCCAAAAAACTGTTCGGGAAACTGCCGTTCGAAAGCAACTGGAATTTATCGGTGTATAATATTTACAACCGCATGAACCCGTTCTTCATTTATTTCGATAACGAAGGCAGCATTCAGGAAGGCAATCTGGATATTACTGCAAAACAGGTTTCGCTGTTCCCCGTTTTGCCATCAATTACATGGAACTTTAATTTTTAAGCGCTATGAACAAACAACATATCTTTTCGCTGTTTGCAGTTGTTGCGCTTCTTGCAGGCTGCACCAAAGAAATAACCATCGACCTGCCCGATGTTGAATCGAAAATTGTGGTTGACGGCGGCATTTACACCGGCCAATTTGCACAGGTGGCACTTACAAACAGTGCCGGCTATTTTGATCCGGTTGATTCCAGTTCGCTTGCCGGTTATCTGATTACAAATGCTGTAGTTACGCTCAGCGATGGTGCTTTAATCGACACGCTTCGTCCAACTGTTGATTTCACACTGCCGATTCCCTTTGTCTATCGTGGTTCAGTAATTACTGGGCAGCCCGGTCGTACTTACACACTCAGGGTGGTGTCGGGTGCAAAAACGGTAACCGCAGTTACAACTATTCCTCAGCCTGTAGCTTTAGACAGTCTCTGGTACGAACTTGATAACGGTCAGGATAGTTTGGGATTTATCTGGGCTAACCTAAACGAGCCTGCCGGTTTGGGAAATGGTTACCGCTGGTTTGCCAAGCGGCTCGGTAAAGACGACCGCTATCTGCCGCCTTTCGGTTCTGCATTTTTCGATAAGTTTATCGACGGGCAGGATTTCGATTTTGCATTTAATAGGGGCATTGAACCGGGCAGCACAGAGCCGGATGATGATGGTCCGGAACGCGGCCGTTTCAGGCTTGGCGATACGGTAGTGGTGCAGTTTTGCTCTATCGGAATGCCGGAAGTTGAGTTTTTTCGCTCTTACGAAAGCATTGTAGCTAATCAGGGAAATCCGTTTGCTGCGCCCGGAGTGGTGGAAACCAATGTGCAGGGAGGCTTGGGCATTTTCTGTGGCTATGCGCCGGCTTATGATACTCTGATTTGCCGGTAGTTGTTGCCTGCGGAACTTTTGTCACATTAGATTACGCTGATTTTCCCGGTATTTGCTGCAGAAAACTGCTGCCGTCGATGGTGAACATCTTGTGAATATCAAAACGCAGCTTGTTCGTACCTTTGCATCCGCACAACACAAAACGAACGTTACCACATTTTATGAGCACAACACCCGAACATCACCGCTGCCTGATTATTGGTTCAGGCCCTGCAGGTTATACCGCTGCAATTTATGCTGCCCGTGCCGATATGAAACCCGTTATGTATATGGGTCCTGAGCCCGGCGGACAATTAACTATAACCACCGAGGTTGAAAACTATCCCGGTTATCCGAAAGGTATTCAGGGGCCTGAAATGATGGAGCATTTCAAGGCACAGGCCGAACGGTTCAATACCGATATTCGCTATGGCTGGGTTTCTAAAGTTGATTTCAGCGGCCCGGTGCACAAAGTTTGGGTTGATGACGGTGCCAAAGAAATTCATGCCGATACTATTGTTGTGGCTACAGGAGCTTCGGCAAAATGGCTGGGTATAGAATCAGAGCAAAAATTCCGCAGCATTGGCGGTGTTTCTGCCTGTGCCGTTTGCGACGGATTTTTTTACCGCGGTAAAGATGTAGCCATTGTTGGAGCCGGCGATACCGCCTGCGAAGAAGCACACTACCTCTCCAAACTTTGCCGCAAAGTATATATGATAGTGCGCCGCGGCGAAATGCGTGCCTCAAAAGCCATGCAGCACCGCGTGCAGAATACCGCTAATATTGAAATCCTCTGGCATGCCGAAACCAAAGAAATTCTCGGCGACGACAGCGGTGTAAACGGCGCAATTATTCACAACAGCGAAACCGGCGAAGACCGCAAAATCGACATTTACGGGTTCTTTGTAGCTATCGGTCACAAACCCAATACCGATGTGTTTAAAGGCTGGTTAGATATGGACGATCAGGGTTATATTATTACCCAGCCCGGAACCAGCAAAACCAATATCGAAGGCGTATTTGCTGTTGGTGATGCACAAGATAAAATATACCGCCAGGCCGTTACAGCCGCGGGAAGCGGATGTATGGGAGCACTTGATGCCGAGCGGTATCTGACCGCAAAAGGTATTCACTAAAAATTACAAGACAGCCGGAGCAACCTCCGGCTGTCTTGCTTCGTAAAAAGCACAAAACCGACCCTAACCATGCGCCTCTTTTTATTGTTTGCAATACTTCTGCCGTTTCAGTTGTTTGCCCAGCTTGGCAAACAAAAAAACACAAAACAGTATTACACTCAGGCGCAGGTTTATGATTCAACACTCGGAATCTCGATTTATGAAAGACTAAACACAGTTCTCGGCGGCGATTCTATCCGAAACGGAAGCGGAGGTTATGCCGCAGCAAACTGGTGGCAGGATTTTTATACCAACGGGCAAATGCTGCACGAAGGTTTTTATGTTGAAGGACAACTGCGCATCTACAAAAACTTTTTTGAAAGCGGAAAATTAGAACGGCATTTCCGCTTTTCCGACAATAACCGTTGTCAGATGACGATCTACTACGAAAACGGACAAATTCGTTCAGACATCATCTATTTCCAGGGCGAACCCGAAACCACCTATGAGTATTTCGAAGACGGAAGTCCGGAGTTTATTGAAGAAAATGCGAAGAAGAACGAATATCCGATCATTCGGAAATTTTATTTCGCCAAAGATCAGCCGCAGAGCCTTCTCGAATTAACAGATAAAAAGAAACTCCGCTACTCCTACAAATCATTTTACGAAAACGGAAAAGTAGAAGAGGAGGGAACCATGCAATACAACGCCGAAGTAAGCGATGTAATGAAAGAAGGTTCATGGAAAGTGTATGACGAAACCGGAAAACTGATTGCGCTGCAGGAATTTGTTCGCGGACAAATGGTGGAGGAGAAGAAGGTAAACTAGAAACCTTTCAGTAAAATTAAGTGTAAAGTGTAAAGTGTAAAGGGCATAATGCTGCATCAGTTACAGCTTTGCTGTAACCGTAAGTGTTTGTGGCTGGAGATTCGATTTTCGTTTTGCGTTTAAGAAAAGTTAAGTGAAGCAATGAGTTCACTTTCCACCAGTAAGAAGTTAACTGAAGCAACGGCAACACTTTCCACTTTCCACTGACAAAGATTTTAGTGAGGCAGGAATAAAACTCAACACAAAGAGAAAAGCTTACTGAGGCAGGATGTTACGCTTTCCACTCTACACTGACTAGAATTTCAGTGAGGCAGAAATAAAACTCAACACAAAGAGAAAAGCTTACTGAGGCAGGATGTAACGCTTTCCACTTTACACTGACTAAGATTTCAGTGAGGCAGAAATAAAACTCAACACAAAGAGAAAAGCTTACTGAGGCAGGATGTAACGCTTTCCACTTTACACTGACTAGAATTTCAGTGAGGCAGGATTTACACTTTACACCTACAAAAATAGGGCATCTGCCTTATTGCCGGAATCAACGAAAAAAAGCAACTTTCGCGCATGAAAACCCTGTTTACAATCTCTTGCTTTTTATTCATGACTGCATCAGTTCTGGCGCAAACTGCTGCCGAGAAACGATTAGAGGCTGCAGTGAAAATGTACAATACAATGCGTGATAGTGTTGATACCTTTAAGCCCGCCATGCTTTCCGATGCTGAGATTGCCTATGCTGAGAGGGTGAGAGATGCAGGTGTTCGCATTCTAGATTCGCTGATGCAGGTTTTTCCCGAAGGGAGCGAAGGACGCAGGGTAAGTCGTTTTTTCAGAGCTAATTTTCAATATCAGGTGGCGTTTGTCTATGGCATGAAAGGTCGCAACGAGGACGCATTTAAAATCATGGATAAAATAGAACCTGATTTCAACTACTTTGGTTCTTCATCAGTTTTTCCGCTTCGCTATAAATTCGATGGGAAAAACTATTCGATTAAATACGAAAACTTTGTTGGCACTTACATTGAGTTTTATACCGGTTTTGGTGAAGTTTGTGCTAATACCAACCGTTCAGATCGCTCACTTTATTGCTCACGCAAAATGGTGTCGATGACTGAAAATTCAACCAATTATTTATGGTACAGATATATTGCCATTACCAAAGTAATTAGTGAAAAGAAAAAGAAAAATGAGTTTGATGAAGAGATGTTGGACATGGCGTATAAACTTACTTATACATATACTCTTCTTGATACTAGTTATCGCAGAACAATAAAAGAGATGAATTTTCCTACAATTAATACAGGCTATAACCGTGTAAACGATGTATTTGAGAAAAAGCCTGAGTTAATTGGAAATGGCTCTATGTATGCTAAAATGGCTCCGCTTTTTGCAAAAGAAAAAGATTACATCAAAGCCGAAGACTTTTACTCAAAAGCATTGAAATATAATTATCCGTTTACTAAGGCGGAGCTTGAACAGCTTATTGTTGTTGCCGAGCGGAGAAGTAACAACAAACTTGGTATTGATGCTTCAACACGCTATGAAAAACTTCTGAGTTCGACCGATTGCGATGGCTTCCGGAAACTTGCAGGATATTATGAAATGTTTGAAGATAGAACCCGGCAAAAT
This sequence comes from Bacteroidota bacterium, assembly GCA_046335555.1. Taxonomy (GTDB): domain Bacteria; phylum Bacteroidota; class Bacteroidia; order Palsa-965; family Palsa-965. The sequence continues at coordinate 18,959 of JBKDHA010000194.1, read as the reverse complement.
GCAGCTTTGGTAAATGCCAGAAAATGCGAAAACTTAGTTGAAGAACAACGTAAAAACAATGAGCGCCGCCGCCGCCGTGCAAACAGAGGTTTCATGGTTTACACGGCTACTTATCCGCTGGCATTAGCCACACGCTACGGCGATTACCGTGATTACGGGCTCGTGCTTGGGCTGGGTACAAATCGTATGCAGGTTGAGTTTTCAGGGAAAATCATTAACCGCAACCGGGTGATGCAGGAAGACCTTGCATTCAAAAGCATTGATAACGGCGATGTAACAGCCTACTGGAACGGAACCAGAATGCACATTGCATTGCGGTTTAAAAATGGGAACTCATCGTATGATAATTTTTTCGTGGGACCGGTTGTTGAATTGGTGCAGCGAAATTTTGAACCTATCTGGAGTGATGTGTATGACATCAACAACCAATTTATAGCTTCCGAGAAGCGATTTGATGCGAAGGAAACAGCTTATACAGCCTACTTCAACTTCGGCACTTACTTTGCCAAAAAGTTTATTTATTTCGAATATTTTACCGGAATAGGTGTTTACTGGGCTAAGTTCGATAGTGGTGCCGGTCAATACAACGGCGATAACTACACCCTCAGCGCCCCGATTCTGGAAAGCCGCAAAGAATCACGTTTCGGGCCGGCTATCAGAATGGGCATTACACTCGGATTTTGTACACGGAAATAGCCGCTTATCTTTGCGGCTATGCACATCACTCACATAGTAGCCGCCGCCGAAAACGGTGCCATCGGAAAAGATAACCGTCTGCTCTGGCGTTTGCCCGATGATATGAAGTTTTTTAAAGACAAAACTTCCGGGCATTGCATAGTTACCGGCCGCCGAAACTACGAATCTATTCCTCCCGGTTTTCGTCCGCTCCCCGGCCGCACAAACATTGTAGTGACGCGCAATATCAGCTACGATGCGCCCGGCGCACACGTTGTAACCAGCATTGCGGCTGCTGTTGAACTGGCAAAAAATCTCGGCGAAACCGAACTCTTTATTATCGGCGGCGGAGAAATTTATGCTCAAACAGCCGATATAGCTACCCGCATTTACATTACCCGCGTACACACAGAAATTGAAGCAGATACTTTTTATGTTGGTCCCGATACCGTAAAGTGGAAACTGGTTTGGGAAGAACAGCATCCTGCAAACGAAAAACACGCTTTCCCCTTCACATTTTGCTGCTATGAAAAAAATTAAACTCCTCGCCGCAATTCTGTTTACAGTAAAACTCACGGCACAAACATTTACTCCCGGGTTGTCGGTTTACGGTGAAGCCTATGCTGGTTATGATTTCAATCAGCCCGGTTCGCAAACCCGGCCGGGTTTTATTGTCAATCATAACCGGCTGAATGAAGTTTCGCTAAACTTGATTCGTATTGATTACGGACATACCGCCAACGATCGTTCTCACTTCAAACTAGCTTTGCAAACCGGAACCTACGTCGAGCGCAATCTGGCCGCTGAACCTCCTGCATTACGCCCGCTTGCCGAAGCTTACGCCGGTTTCAAAATGAACAAACACAATGTTTGGTTTGATTTTGGCGTGTTCGATTCGCATATCGGTTTTGAAAGCACAAAAGGCAACGACAACGATATGCTTTCACGCACACTCATGGCTGAGAACTCTCCGTATTACGAAAGCGGAATGCGTGTCATGTACACACGTCCCCGAGCCAAGTTTGGTCTTTTTGTGCTGAATGGTTGGCAACAAATGCGACGCACCATACCTGTAAATTGCGGACCATCGCTGGGAACACAAATACAGTGGGTTGCCGGAGGATTTACGTTTAACTCATCAACATTTTTTGGTGTTTTATCGCCCGAACCTTATCGCTATACACGCTTTTTCCACAATTTCTGGATGAGTTATTCGTCAAACAATGCTAAACATAAAATTACTTTCTCAGCCGATGTGGGTTTGCAGCGTCTTTCATTTCCAAATCGTCAGTCAAATTCTTTCTGGGGATCAGGTGCGTTGATTTATCGCTGGAATGCAACTCCACGCTGGGCATTTTCTGTTCGTGGCGAAACATTCTTTGATCCTGATTTTGTAATTATTCCTCAAATCAACCCCGGTGCAACTACAATTAAGTTCTGGGGCGGTGCTGCCGATGCAGAATTTAAAATCACAAACAACGTAACAGCCCGTGCCGAAATCCGCAGCCTTTCGTCAGACAATCCTTATTTCTTAAAAACAATCGACAATTCAACACCTTTTCCTATAAACGTTACCCGCAAAAACACGGTTTGGACAGGCTTAACCTTGTCGTATGCAGTGCCCAATATTCGGCTGTTCGATCCACAAATAAAGAAAGCAACACAGGAAATTGAAATCAAGGATGAGTAATAATTCCTTATACTAAGCAAGCGAAACTCTCACGTTACCTATCACATCATGGAAATACTGTATCTCCTGACCAATGAGAGGTTTGACACTCTCCTGCTTCAAATGAAGCCTCATGAGACAATAGTGGGTAATGATCATAAAGCAAACTGGATTATCGTACAATTAACAGCTTACCATAAGCGGCAGGTGCCCTGTTCTGCAGAATTGAATAATAATATATCCCCATTGCAAATTTAGACGCGGGAAATTCAATGTTGCTTTCGTTTGATTCCTTGCGCCAAATTTCTCGTCCCAATTCATCAGTTACACTCAAGGTTCTGTCTGCGCCATTTTCGAATTTGAAAGATACAATGTCTGAGGCGGGATTAGGGAAAATGTTTACCTGCACGGTTTGACTGCTATGTTCGGCAATCACGGTAGTATTCCCGCACGTATCCATAAAACTTCCTCCAATCCACTTCGCAATGTTTGTAATGCTGTCCCCATCTATCGTCCAAAACTCGCCAGCCACGTACATCGTGTCTTCGTAGAAAGTAACTTGCAGCAACTTGTTATCGAAGATTGAGCCAAAGCCACACCAATCCGTTCCATCCCAAGAAGCGAGAAAGGGTGCATTAATTCCGCCTACGATTTCAAAACTGCCAGCGCAATACAGCTTACCATTGTGAACTGTCATATCACACACTGTCGGATATGCGTTCGCGCCTACTTCAATACTTCCACCAACATCCCTCCATGTCGTGTCGTTCCAACGAATGATACTAGTTGCCACACTTCCTGAAATTTGAAGGAATAGTCCACCTATATACAACTCATCATTATAAATTTCGAAATCCCAGATAAATGCAAGCCCGCCCGTTACGACGCTAGTGAAAAATGTCCAGTTCGCGCCATCCCACTTTGCGAGACGACAAAAATTCCCTTGTGGGTCATAAAATCCTCCAGAAACATATAAGTTGCCGTGATAAAATATCATTTCTTGAAGCGAAGTCGCTTCCGCTTGGTCTGCAAAATCATAATTTGATCCAATCGCTGCCCAGGAAGTACCGTTCCATTTTGCGATGCCATCGGCGGGTACATTTCCAACACTGTCAAATCCCCCACATATATACAGTTCATTGTTGTAGTTCAGGACTTCCCACACCGTTCGATAAGGGGTGATACTGGCGCCTGTAACACTATCCCAATCTGTACCATTCCACTTCGCGAAACCAAAAATTGAGTCGTGACCAGCTTTGAAAAAATTTCCAGTGCAATAGAGATCACCATTGAATCTTGTCATACCCCAAACACTACAAACTGAAGCGTTAGGACTTCCTAATGTATCGAAGAAGTTCAGACCATGCCCTAGCGAATCCCAATAAGAACCATTCCACCTAGCTATTCCCGTAATCCACTTTTCATCCGCCTTTCGGAAGCCGCCTCCTGCAATCATACTGTTTGTAATAGTGTCATAGTACAATTTGGTAGGCTCACTTCTCAAGCCACTACCGACCATTGACCATTGTTGGGAATATGCTATTGCATGGGTTGCTAACAAACAAACCAGAACTAAAACACACCGTTTAATAAAATAACTGTTCCCGCCCCATTTCGGAGCAGGAACAGTAAACGATTGAAATCTTATTCTCTGTTTCACAAGCTTATTCTTTGATAAATCTTTCGACGCTAGAACCAGACGGCGTTTCTAATCTAGCAACATACATTCCTGTAGAAAGGAAAGCAATGTCAATACTAAAGATACGATTTTGACCTATGGTGGACAAGTCGAGCGAGTAGACAATTTGACCAATTGAATTGTAAATCACAAACGTACTTCCATCCTCAATATTGTTGGCTAGTTGAATTGTGAGTTGACTCGACGTTGGATTAGGAAATAGACTGAAACTAGTTTGTATGCTCGTACCTTCGTTGATACCAACAACTCCTGTTAAATCAAACTTCGCACAAAAAATATCCTGAAGATATCCGCCATTCTGTTCTTCATAACAATATGCAGTTGCAGGATCGCATCGGTATGGAAAATTGAGAGAAGATGCGACGCCAGTGACAAACAATTCAGTAGAACCTGTGACAGCTACGCCAAGTATAGTCTCATCATTAAATGTTGAGATTCCACTATGTCCACCATAATGTGTTGCCCAAATCATGGTACGTGCGCTATTGATCTCAACAATATATCCATCTGTAGTGTTAGCACTGCCATCAGCGTTGTTAGCTTGATAATAGAAATTATTCCCGGGATCAACTGCATTCGCACCCATGTCGTTTCTACCTCCACCAACAATAAATACGTTGCCAAGTGCATCAACTGCTACATCATTCGGATGTCCCAGATCATTGAGATATGTTGACCACTCAAGACTGTTGCTATTTGTGATATCAAACGCAGCAATGTAAAGTCCGCCTGCTCCCACTGGTGAAGAATTAAACGTTGCTGCTCCACCTGGATTACAAAGAGGAAAAGTTCCGTTTGTAGTAGGAGTACACCAGTTTACTTGCGCTTGTCCTGTTGTAGTGCCAGTCGTACCGGTCACATATAACAGTTTGGTGTATAGAACAAGATGCGGGTCAACTTCCGCATCATAGCCACCAAAAAATGTTGACCAAATAAGCGCACCGTTCGCATCGAAACGTGCAATGAATGCATCAGTTATACCTCCCTGATTGGCAGATTGAAAATAGCCCCCGTTACAGAGCGGGAATGCCCCTGACGTATTTCCGGCACACGTAGTGCTTGTGCTTGTCGTGCTTGTCTCACCAGTAATATACAGGTCTCCACCATGAATCTTGATACTGGAAATATGCTCGAACGATCCATTACCTCCAAAGAAAGTAGACCAGAGAAGAGCATGAGAAGGACTAAATTTTGCAATAAACCCGTCCTCAGTGCCACCACCAAACACCCCTTGATTATACGCACCGGATAGAGTCTGAATTGGGAAACCTTCAGTTGATGCATTACTTTCAGTTCTTCCTGCAACATAAATGTTCCCCGACGCATCTATATCCAAAGTTCCGCTGAAGTTCATGAATTCGCGGTCGGTGCCACCAAAGTAAGTGTTCCATAGGAGTATACTGCCTGAATTATCAAGTTCCGTTAGGAAGTAGGTGTTATCGCCAAAATTATTTGTGCCATCTTGATAACCCGTGCCGGTTGGTGTCAAATCATCTCCAGTTGTATTACCTAAAAGAACAAAATTTCCATTTATCTGCTCAACTACTTCGTAACCACATTCAACAGCATATCCTCCGTGGAATGTACTCCAAGAGACGTTATTGGCTTGATTAAACCGAGTAACGTATGCGTCCTGCGCGCCACTAAAGCTCAGGTCATAACCAGCACCGACTGGATAGTTCCAACTCATTGTTGTTCCTGTGGTAATTAAATGACCACTTGCTGTAGTTGACGCTCCTACCCCGCTCTCGACGAATTCCAGTCCCTCCATGAAAGTTGACCAAACATTGTTCTGATACCAGTTTGTTGGAGGTGCGAGAGACTTGTAGCCCCAATCAACAGCAATTAACAATGGCAATGCGGAATTATATGAACCAAAATTGGTGAAGCCAACTTCGTTGGTTCCAAGGAGTGTGTAGCTTGGTTGCCAACTCAGGGACAGATAGTTTCCGTTTGCGTCTAACTGCCATGCAGCAGCTTTCGGCTGAATGACATTTCCGAGCTTCGTGTAAATAATTAAACGACCGCTTCCATCAATCTTTACACTATCTGCTCCTTCATACTCTAAATCTATTAGTGCAGCGGGATTTCCTCCACCTCCTGGTTTACAAATGAAATAATATTTAAGTCCATTCAAATTGCTTCCATAAATGATATCGACGTTGTTCCAAACATTGAACGATACCAGTTTGTCATAGTTCTGAACGTGCCCAACACCATAGGAACAATGTGGTTCAAAGAAGTTGTAATAGTTTTCACGCACCTCCAACGGACGAATACGAGTTTCCGCATTATCGTTAACGAACTTCATGTCAACCCGAACTGTGGAATCACTTCCATATATCGTATCATTTTTACGTAACACATAGGACATAGATGTGTCCGAGAAGTACACTTGCGGAGATCTGTGCAGAGTATAAAACTTTACTTCCGGCGCAAGTGTAGTGTCAGTATGAATGAGTTGACCTCGATTCTCTGTGAACTGATAATTCGTAAATGGCATTGCAACCGTATCCATTGGCAACAGTGTTGATTTCTCAATGTACTTTACCGTTGTGTATTCAAACGTGCCATCCTTCATTTGATTCTGTCCTGACACAATTACATTTCCGAGAGAATCAAGTGCAATTGCGGTTGACCAATCATCCCTGTCATCCAGATGATTAAAACCAATATCCCATTTCAAGTTTCCAAGACCATCGTATTTAACTGTCCAATAGTCTTTGGTTCCATTGTAATAACTGAAGCCGCTAACGTAAATTTTGTTTGTATCAGTGGGATTGACTACAACACACGTTGCGCTATCTTCTGCGTTAACACCACCATCGAAAGTTGAAACCCAGCGTTGTGTTCCTCCGCTACTATATTTGATTGTTACGTAATCCTTACCTGTTGTTGCAGAGGTTCTGTAACCAGTTACGATCACATTTCCAACTTGATCTATTGCAAGGCCTGTCCCGACATCATTGTACGCGCCGGAACTGGCATAGGTAGCCGACCAGATAATGTTGAGCGCAGTGTCGAGTTTGACTGTTTTGATATCGTAAATCGTTCCGGTGTTTATCACGCCACCGGTGAGATAAATGTAGCCGATAGCATCGTATTGAATGTCCGTAAGCTGATCAAAACCGAACGCAGTTCCTCCGGTTACGGTTGAACCTTGAATACTACCATCAGATCCTTTAATATTCACAACAGCATATTTATAGGTAGTTGTTGCAGATTGAGCGCCTCCGGCAATATAAATTTTCGTGCCGTTGTTCCAGAGATTGACAGCTATATCATTGAGATCGTTGTGATCCCACGTCTGCGTCCATACCTGATTTCCACTGCTATCGTAGCGCATGACAAGAAAGTCATACTTGTCTGTACTATTTTTCCAGGTCGTACCAACAACAACCACAGCGTTTCCGCCAACTTGCATTGCGGCCAGCGCATCGTGACGTGATCCTGCTCCATTGTAAGTTTGTGTCCACTTATGTGTACCTGCTGAATTGTACTTGATGATCACGGCATTGTTTGAGTCAGTCGCATCTTTGTAATACGTGCCGCAGATGTAAACATTTCCTGCTGCATCGATCTGTACATCGGAAGCGTTATCGTTTCCGTTTCCAGCACCGCTGTATGTCTGTGTCCATAGAATCATGCCCGAAGCATTTTTCTTCTGTATAAAGATGTCATAATTTCCCGACGAATTCAAAGTTGATCCGGCAGTGTAGTAGTAGACTGCACCGCCGAGCGATTTACTTCGTACAATACTGCGTTGAAAGTTATTCTGAGTCCCGGAAGTAGTATTCCAGTCCTCGAACACTTTGACCGATGGATTTTGTGAAATGCAATGCGCACTCAGTACAAGCATTCCGGCGAGTAGAAGTATTTTACTTCCTCTCAAGGGAAAAGTGTTTCTCATTTGTTTAGGTTGTTATTTAGTGAAACTATTCTTTGAAAAAGTAATGAACGAATTGAATTTAGAGGTTGTCGCCTCATTTACTTAATGCTAAATAATTATCAATTACTTCACCAACGTGCATCCCTCGCTTTGGAGATGACGAGATAACTAATCCTGTGCAGAAGTGTCGTGCTCGCCCGCGTAGGAAATATGTATTCGAGTAACCGTCCAACTGTTACTAGCACAACCATGCCGGACTGCCCGGCATCGAAGTACATCCTCTGTGGGGATAAGAGAACTGCAGTCGTAACTTAAAATCTTATCTCTCAGCGCAATTTTACCACAATATACTATCGAAAGGTATGTATTTGCAAATTTTAGTTCACGGTCTTTATACACATGAAGACCACGTATTTTCTGAAACTTTCTGAATGCGTAGTTTTTCTTTCCGAACGTGCGATTCATTTTTCCGAACGCATATGTTTTCTTAATGAGCGCGTTTCGGTAATGATTAAACCCTACCAAGACAACCACGAGATTCGTCGTGGTGTCTCGTTCGCGATGCGATGCAGGTGCGAGGGGGAACCAGCGCAAGAAAATATCGGAAACGTTCTCAAGACAACATAAAAAGGCGCCGTGGAACTTCAGCCACCCGATCTCGGGTATGGCGAAGCACCCAACTACAAGCAAGAAGAAGCCCACGCCTTGCATGAACGTTCAACTTTGCCTTGTAGTTGATTCTCATTTTTCGTAGTTTTAAGATCAAGACTTGACTAACCTCTATGTCATAATTGAATAAAATGTAAGAAAAATCATATCAACACACATATTATTAGCTTGCATGTTATCAATACCTATGTTATTTTCATTGATGTTTAGTTGTGGTTGATTTGTGAATGGCGAAGAAATCGAAGAAGAAGTCAAGTCAGATAGACCATTTTCAAGTGTTTACGCAAAATTTGGTAAGCGCATTCATGAACTTCACAAGTAACGAGGATACTCAAGTGCCTAGAAATTTGCTTTTAATCGTGCCTATCCCAAGTTCAGATGTTGTGCTGGGAGCAGGGAACGAATATGAACAACATGATCCGTTTTGCAAAAGCATATGGAATTCCTGTTTCGGAGTTGCTAATGAACTATTAAAGTATCAAATGTCCGAAATCAATTCTCTTTATTGGTTTTTAAACGATTGTAAATGAATATGTGATTGTAATACAACAACTCGGAAAAACGAAGTTGCTCAGCGATCTAATTTTCATGATGTATTGGATGTGGAATTTTCGTACCTTTATTAAAAATTATTTCACATGAATCGTCTTATCATCACCTCATTTCTCGTTTTGGTTGCTCTTGCGGGCAGCGTAACCGCAATGGCTTATACCGGCGGAAAAGACGAGTGTAAAGATCCCAAAGCTTGCTGCAAAAAAGAAACAGCAATGGCTGCCAACGCTTCCTGCCATGGCGAGGCAGAAGCTAAAAAATCCTGCTGCTCCAAAGAAGCTGCAATGGCTCCCGCTTCCTGCGATAACAATGCTGCAGCCTCTGCAAAAAAAGAATGCTGCTCAAAGAAAGAAGCAGCAGCAGAATCATGCCACAATGAAGCTGAAATGAACAGCGGTGCGGCTAAAGCCAAAGCCTGCTGCAAAGGAAAATAGAACCTAAGATTAAAATAGTTTAACGGCAATTCCTTGCATAAAAGGAGTTGCCGTTTTATTTTATATCTGATTTTCAGGTAATTGTTGATAGTGAATGTGCATTGCCGACATTAAAAAAAATAATATTTTACGGTTGTTTAAAACCACATATCCCGGTTCTCGTATATCGATGTTATGAGCAATTTACTCCGGCTTGCTTTTCGTAATGCTACAACCCGAATCCTGATCCTTGTTTTTGGTGCAGGATTTTTAATGGTTGTCTATTTTCTGGCGCATTCTTATTATACGTTAATTAACGCTTACGAAGAAGGCGAATTAAGCAAACTCAAAGGAATTATTTATACGCTCGCACCGCAGATCAATACCGATGAGCATGAATGGCTCACAAATACATATCATCATAAAGATGATTTAAAACGTGCCGAAGACGATACTATTTATCTGAAAATTCAAAACCAGCTTAAAGCAGCAGTTCAGTCGAACATGATGCCTGAAGATGCGATTTATACAATGTTGTATGATTCGACCGACAATAAATTCAAATTCGCTGTTTTCTCAAGAGGGTGTTTTTGGTTTCACGAATGGGAAGAGTTTCATGAGCAGCATTTAACCGATTACACTAAAGGAGGTGTTGTTCCAACCTATAAAGATGAAAACGGAACCTGGCTTTCGGCCTTTGTGCCGCTGCGAAACAAAAACGGCAAACAGATAGGAATTATTCAGGCTGATTCGCGTTTTGACAGCTTTATAGCTGCTGCCCGCAAGTCAATAGCAATTGATTCTTTAATCTCGCTTGGGGTTGTTTTGATAATTAGTATTTTCCTTTGGGTTACCATTCGTAACCTGCTAACAGCGAAAGAAAAAGCGGCAATAGAATTGCGCAACGCTCTTCAGCAACTTGAAATCTCTAACCGCGAAGTTGTCGAAAGTATCGAATATGCCCGTCGTATTCAGGATGCAATTTTACCTTCAAAACGCCGGTTGTCGCAATTATTTCCCGACAGCTTTGTGTTTTATAAACCGCGCGATATTGTAAGCGGCGATTTTTTCTGGATGGCCGAAGAAGGCGACTGGATTTATATTGCAGCGGTTGACTGCACCGGACATGGTGTGCCGGGCGCATTTATGAGCATCATCGGAAGCACATTTCTCACCGAAATTATCAGCTCCGGTGAACGGCATACACCATCATTTATTCTCAATAAATTAGAAGAAAAAATTACCGCGGCAATGTTTCAGGATGGCAGTCAGAACCGCGATGGTATGGATATCGGTCTTGTTGCCGTTAACCGCAACACACGCGAGATTGAGTTTGCCGGAGCATTGCGTTCGCTTGTGATTACCGGAGATAAGGAAATGCAGGAAATTCGTGCCAACCGCTTTCCCATTGGCGGAGGCTCAGACATTCCCAAAGTTTCATTTACCAATCATACTTTAGAGCTTAACAGTGGTGATTCGTTTTATCTCTTTACCGATGGTTATGCCGATCAAATAGGCGGCCCGAAAAGTAAACGCATGGGCACAAAACGGCTCAAAGAGCAGCTCGATCAACTCAACTCAACTCCATCCTGCAACCGCCGCGAAAGCCTTGAGGAATTTTGGCAAAACTGGCGCGGCAGCAATGAGCAAATGGATGATGTACTGCTCATCGGATTAACACTCAGCTAAACAACTTGTGTTTTCAGTAACTACTGATACGAAACAATAAATGCAGCATTTTAGCTGCATTTATTGTTTTAATTAAGTATGTCAATATTACATGGCTTTCCGGTGACTGATCCACACAAATCTGCGGTTCACAAAATCAGGATTACAGAATGTTGCATTTCCGGCCGGGTTGCCTCCGCTAACATGCAAATCGCTAAAAGCTGCGTGCTGGTTGACCCAAATCGGGCCGGTAAGGTTTACAGATACCGGCACAAACGCATTTTCGAGATGCAGCACTGCTTTCTGCTCAAATGCTGCATCTGTGGTGTAAAGTCCGCAGGTAATTGCTCCCTGTTTTCGGGCAAGTTGTGTAATGAGTTGCAAAGCCTCATCGCGGTCGGCAGTTACAACCAAAACATTTATTGGCCCGAAAAGCTCTGAACTGAAAATTGCTTCGTTTGCCGAATCCGTTTTCAGCAGCACGGGCGAAACACAGACAGCCTGCGGAAAATCGGGCTGCACAACGGCTGCTGATTCGAGCAGCATTTCGGCACCCAGATTTTTGGCATTGGCAACACGCTGCAATGTGCGTTCGTTTTGCAGAGTGGCTAATGTTCCTGCTCCCGCCTTCGGATTTTCAATCAGTGCTTTTATAGCCGCTGCAAACCGTTCGCCCACTTCTTTTGCCGGAACGTGTTTCTCACCATCCCAAACACCTTGTGCAGGCACAAAAAAGTTTTGCGGAGCTGTACACATTTGCCCGGAATAAAGGCATACCGAGAAAGCAAGGTTTTGCAAAACGGCATCAAGGTCTTTAACCGATTCGAGCAGCACACTGTTTACACCGGCTTTTTCAGTAAACACCGTTTTGCCGGGCAAACTTTCGAGTGTTGAACCGAAACTGCTTCCGCCGGTATAATCAATAATGTTTATCAGCGGATGCTTTGCGAGTTCAAAAGCCAGCGGTTCTGCTGTGGTATCGGGTGCCAGCTGCAGTGCAAGCGGATCGGCACCGGCTTCGGCAAATGCTTGCTGTATGCACCCTGCGGCAATGGCTGCGGGTAAAACTGCTCCCGGATGCGGTTTCCAGATGACCGGATTACCGCACATCAGATTGGCAAAAATTCCGGGCAAGGAATTCCAAGTCGGAAAAGTAGAACAGCCAATACTCAGCGCAATGCCGCGGCCAACCGCCTTGTATGTTTTATGAAGTTTAACACTCGTTTTTCCAAGCGGCTTTTCCCAGTTTACTGATTCCGGGAAATACGTAATTGCTTCGTAAGCCGCTGCCAGTGCTTCAAGCGCACGATCAGCTGCATGTGGCCCCGAAGCCTGAAAAGCCATCATAAACGATTGGCCGGTGGTGTGCTGCGTGGCATAAGCCAGTTCAAAAAAACGAACACGCAGCTTTTCCAATGCCGAAATCAGTAAAGCTGCCCGCGCATCGGCATTAATATCATTTAAACTGTGCCGGGCGGTTCGGGCACGGAGTACAAGCGCCTCAGCATCAAAAACAGGATACGTAATGCCTGAGGGCTGCTGAGTCCACGGCGAGCGTTCTTCGCCTGCCCAGCGCAATGTGCCGGGCTGCAGTAAATCGGAAAATGGTTTTCCCAGATGCTGTTCGTATGCAGCACCGCCTATGCTTTTTTCTGTTTCAGGATAGGCTCCCGGATGCTCGGGATAGGCTACAAAAAATGAACGGTTACGCAGCGCAGCAAGAGCCTGATGCAGGTCAGGACGTAAAATCATAGCTTTTCAGGTTAAAATCCGAATTAAGGAGTGTCCCTTTACGAACCAAACCAGATGCTTGTTTCATTTTTCAGCTTTGCGCTGCGCTGTTTCTCGGAAGATTTACAAACACATTTAGAATTCGTCGAAACTCACGACAACGGTATCCGAAACCGGGTGCGACTGGCAGGTAAGAATGTAGCCTTTTGCCACTTCATCATCGGTGAGTGCAAAATTCTGATCCATTCGTACTTCGCCTTCCAGCACTTTGGCGCGGCAGGTGCAGCAAACGCCGCCTTTGCAGGCAAACGGAACATCCATACCGGCATCAAAAGCAACATCCAAAACAGTCGGGCCATTTCCGGCAAGGTCAAACACCTTTTCTTCACCATCAAGAATAACAGTGACTTTGCTGGTTCCCGAAGCTGCAGGAGTTGCAGCGTTTTCGGCAGCTTTAACGGCTTCTGCAACTGCCGAGAAATATTCGATATGAATACGTTTCGGGTCGATGCTGAGTTTACCGAGCACCTGTTTCACATTTTCCATCATTGGCGTAGGGCCGCAGATAAAAAATTCGTTGTTCTCATTCAGGCCGATATGGTTTTCAATAATTGCCGATACTTTTTCTGGCGAAAGCATACCGGTATATAATTCGGCCGTTCCTGCAGCCGGATGCTCAAGAATGTGAAGCACTTTAAGGCGTTCGGGATACTGAGTTGCAAGTGCAGCAATCTGATTTGCAAAAATCACCGACTGCTCATCGCGGTTGCCGTAGATGAGTGTAATATGGCTTTGCGGCTCACTGTGCAGAACGGTTTTCAGTATCGAAAGCATTGGTGTGATTCCGCTGCCGCCTGCAAAAAGTACATAGTGCTTTTTGTTGGCCGCATCAACCGGCGAATGGAAGTTGCCCATCGGGGTCATTACTTCCAGTTTATCGCCGCTGCGAAGCGTATCGTTGAGCCAAGTTGAGGCTCGGCCGCCCTGCACTTTCTTTACCGCAATGCGCAGTTCTGCATCTGCCACAGGACTGCTGCAAAGTGAATAAGAACGGCGCAGTTCTTCGCCGCTTACACTTAGTTTGAGTGTAAGGTATTGACCCTGTATGTAGGCAAACTCCTGCTTCGCAGCTTGGGGAATGTCAAATACAATGGAAACACAGTCGGCGGTTTCGCGGGTAATTTCTTTTACGGTAAGCGTGTGAAAACGGGCCATAGTTGATTGGCTGATGTGAAAAGGAGCGCAAAAATAGGATTATCGCTTAGTTCTTACAACGTAAGTCTGTTTTTGTTCAGCATCTTGCTCTTTTTGAAGCCAATTATCAGACAAAATCTAATCTCAGTCGTTACGAATAAACAAATAAGCATTTCGGTCGTTTTAAGTTTTTAATTATGGCGAATTTGCCACAATTAAAAAAGTGTAAATCATTGATAATCATTAAATAATCATGTTTTCTGATTGCTGAATTGATTTAACCCGGTATTGGTTGATAATGATCAATTGCAGCGTTCTTGCTGACTTAAATCAGTGTCTGCCCAAATCCTTTCAGTATATTTGTCGGAAACATAAAAACAGTTGCCTGAAGTATGGAAAACACCATTCAACTCGAAGAAATGTTTGACGCGAAGCTGGAGAAGGGAGAATTCATCGAGCCGAAAGACTGGATGCCTGAAAAGTATCGCAAAACACTGATCCGCCAAATTTCACAACACGCACATTCTGAGATAATTGGAATGCAGCCTGAGGGCAACTGGATTACCCGCGCCCCAAGTTTGCGTCGCAAAGCGGTTTTATTAGCCAAAGTGCAGGACGAGGGCGGACACGGTCTTTATCTCTACAGCGCCTGCGAAACATTGGGCATTGGCCGCGAAGAACTTATTCAGCAACTTCAGTCGGGCAAAGCAAAATATTCAAGCATATTCAATTACCCTACGCTCACCTGGGCTGATATGGGTGCTATTGGCTGGCTGGTTGACGGCGCTGCCATTATGAATCAGGTTATGCTGCAGCGTACTTCTTATGGTCCGTATTCGCGTGCTATGGTTCGCATTTGCAAAGAAGAAAGTTTTCACCAGCGTCAGGGATATGAAATTATGTGTGTGCTTGCAGCCGGTTCGCCCGAGCAAAAAGCTATGGCACAGGATGCAATTAACCGCTGGTGGTGGCCTTCGCTCATGATGTTTGGCCCGCGTGATGAAGAATCGTCAAACAGCGCTGAATCAATAAAGTGGAAAATCAAACGCGAAACCAACGATGAGCTTCGTCAGAAGTTTGTTGATCGCACTGTTCCTCAAGCCGAGCATATTGGCCTTACCGTTCCTGATGCCGATCTGAAATGGAATGCAGAACGCAACGGCTACGATTTCGGTGAAATCAACTGGGAAGAGTTCTGGAATGTTGTGAAAGGCAACGGCCCCTGCAACCGCGACCGCATCCGCAATCATGTTCGTGCCCACGAAGAAGGCAAATGGGTGCGTGAAGCCGCAACAGCTTATGCTGCTAAGAAAGCGAAAGCAGCGCAGGTTCAGGTAGCCTGAGTATATTGAATCGTCCAAACCCGTTTTCAAATCTACCAATGAGTACTACAACCGATACCCAGTGGCCAGTCTGGGAAGTTTTTGTGCAAACCAAATCAGGTATGCCGCACAAGCATTGTGGAAGCGTGCATGCTCCTGATAAAGAAATTGCATTGCAGAATGCCCGCGACGTTTATACCCGCCGCAGCGAAGGCACCAACATTTGGGTGGTGCCCGCAAATGCAATTACCGCATCAAGCCCCGAAGACATCGGGCCTTTCTTCGATCCCTCGAACGACAAGCCTTACCGTCATCCCACATTCTACATCATCCCCGATGGTGTAAAATATATGTAACCGCCAGAGTAATGAGCGATACAAACCGACAGCAGGCTCTGCTTGAGCTCGTGCTTCGCCTCGGCGACAATAGCTTAGTAAATGGTCACCGTCTTTCAGAATGGTGCAGCAAAGGTCCGATTTTAGAAGAAGATCTGGCACTTGCAAATATTGCGCTCGACTGTATAGGTCAGGCACGTTTGCTGCTTACTTATGCCGGCGAAATAGAAGGCAAAGGCCGCTCCGAAGATGATCTTGCTTATGGTCGTCTTTCGGCTGGATACCGCAATGCACTTTTGGTTGAACAACCCAATGGTGATTTCGGTGTTACAATAGCACGGCAATTGTACTACACTATTTATGCTGATCTTTTGTACACCGCATTGTGCAAGAGTACCGATACCACACTTGCAGGTATTGCCGCCAAAGCAATTAAAGAAAATAACTACCACCTGCGGCACTGTTCAGAATGGACATTGCGTCTTGGCGACGGTACAGAAGAAAGTCACAACCGCATACAGGCTGGTCTCGATGATTTATGGATGTTTACCGGCGATCTTTTTGCAGTAACTCCCGCAGATGCACAACTGGTGGCCGAAGGTGTAATGCCTGATTTTGCTGCAATTCATGTACAATGGAAGCAGCAGCTATCAGATATACTGAATAAAGCCACGCTTACAATGCCCGCCGATAGCTGGATGCAGAGCGGCAGCCGCAGTGGTTTGCATACAGAACATCTTAGCTACTTGCTCAGCGAAATGCAGTCGCTTACCCGCGCTTATCCGGGTGTAAGCTGGTAAACATTTCCTTGCCGGCAATGTTGTGATAATAAACGACAGCAGTTATGGAAAAGCAGCCGGAACAAACTTCACTTTCTGACACCGCGTCGGTTTGGAACATACTGCGCCGCGTTCCGGATCCTGAAATTCCTGTGCTCAACGTTGTTGAAATGGGAATTATCAGAAGCGTTCATGTAAACGGAACTGCTGCTGAAATTGGAATCACACCAACGTACAGTGGTTGTCCGGCAATGGATGTAATTGGCGATGAAGTGAAACGCAGCTTGCTTCAAAATGGCTATAATACAGTAACGATTAAGCAAGTTCTGTCGCCGGCCTGGACTACCGACTGGTTAACCGATGATGCCCGCGAAAAACTTCGGCTGTATGGAATTGCGCCTCCGGAGCATAGCACCGCCGAAAAAGCAGCATTGCAGGGTGCCGGTAAAAATGTAAACTGTCCGCGCTGTCGCTCGCCTCATACACACATGATTAGCAATTTCGGCTCAACAGCCTGCAAAGCCTTGTGGCAATGCGATGATTGCAAAGAGCCTTTCGACTATTTTAAGTGTATATAATTGAAAAACCAACCGCTGTATCCGCAGCGGTTTTTTATTAAAATAATTTAGGACAAATGTACTAAATAGCGAGAAATGTTTATCTTTGTTGCGACCAACAACAAAAGCTCATGCCTGTACTTGGCTTTTTCGGATCTGTATTTTTTTTAGTACCGCTTATTTCTGCATTTCTGGCAAAACGTATGGGGCGTTCGTTCAGGGTTTGGTTTTTACTTGGTTGTGTATTGCCATTTATATCCGTGTTTATCTTATTGTTATTGCCAGAAAAAGAGTCAGCAGTTCAGGGAAAATAGTTGAAAACATAAAAATCCCGCTCGGGGACGAGCGGGATTTTTAGAAAAGGTTCAGCATTAACTTACTTTCCTTTCTTGCTGGGGGCGGGAGCAGGAGTAGGAATTTCGTCAGACTTTTCTTTAAGGAGCTTATGAATTTCTTTCAGGTAAGCATTTTCGCTGCGGAGGATTTCAAGCTCTTTCTTGGCAGTGTCAAGTTCGCGCTGAAGTTCCATAGCAGTCATCACCTGAGCTTTACCGTAGGCCGCTTTGTCTTCGTGAACAACGAGAGCAGATGATGAATAATACTGAAAGAAATCATAATTGAGAGTACGAGAAATTTCGCGAAGCAACTCGGTATCAATAGACTTGCGCTTGAAAATACCATAGATATTTTGCGGCGAAGTACTGATACGGCGAGCAAATTCACTTTTAGTCATTCCCAGTTCTTCGAGATGCTGGCGAATAATTTTTCCGATGTGTAATGCCATTTTTGGGTCTTGATTTTTGTTTTGGTTTATAGAAATTGTTCAGCTAACAATGGAATACTAAAACGCATAAGTGTTTTTCACCCGGTTCCTTCCCCAAGAAAGCGGAGCTTTTAGCTCTTGCGTTTCGCTGTACTGCTTTTAGCAGCTTTGGTTGTTTTTGATGTTTTGCTTTTTGTTTCCGGCTTTGTGTTTTTTTGAGGTTTCTGAACTGTTTTTTTACGGGACGACTTTATATTGGATTGAGCAGGAGCAGTGTTTGAAGAGCTTTCGGCTGGCAGACTTTCAGCGCGACCGCGAAGTAATTTAACTAACTCTTTCAGGTATCGGTTTTCCTGAGCGAAAAGCTCGGCATCGCGTTTTATGAGGCTGAGTTCTTTGTTTAGATCCGATGCTGTTTTGTGCGACATTGGATCGTCGCTCAGAAACGTTCCCGGTGATGTGGTATAGTGCTGAAAAAAGTCGTAGTTCAGAACGCGAGATATCTCCCAAAGCAAATCGGTATCTATTGATTCGCGTTTGAAAATACTGTAAACATTCTGTGGTGTTGAGTTGATGCGGCGGGCAAATTCGCTTTTGTTCATGCCTGCCTGTTCGATGCGTTTGCGGATTAGTTTTCCGATATGTAGAGCCATCCCCAAATCTCAACATTTGGTTGAGATTGAGCATTCTGTTAATTATCAATCCTTGTTGCCTGTAGCTTAATAATAATTTCACGACTTGATTTTGATTTCCAATATTGAAAAGGAAAGTTACATATTTTTCTTTTCAACTGATAGTCGGTTGAAATCAATCTTTTCTGTATGTTTTCCTGATCTGAGTTGCATTTGATACTTTTTTTCAAAGAAATTAAAAAAAACCTTTTTCAAAATCATTTCAGGCTAACTGAAAACAAGGATTTTCAATCTGCGACATTCATCACAGCTTCTGAAATCAATGATTATAGCTGCTCGTCGCTTTTTACAGGCTAGAACTTAATTTCAATACATATCTTATTTACAGTTATTGAATGGGGCGATAATGCAG
>JBKDHA010000193.1:0-12722 GCA_046335555.1 Bacteroidota bacterium | reverse complement strand
GAATACGAAATTGTGTGTTGCAGAAAATTACGTTCTGTATCCAAACGCAATCCGCCAATCGGAAAACGAGAACCATTAATTTCTGTAAGCGATCCGTTTTTGACGATGAACAGCGGACGTATTGCTCCTGCAAAATGAATCAATTGTTTTTCAGTATCAATTACACAAAGTCCTATATCCATTCCATCATAACCGTGCTGAGCAGGCGCATCACCATTACGGGCAAATGTTTCCTGCATACGGTTATCAACAGCGTTCAGAATTTCGGATGGGTTTGTGAGACCTTCATCAATAACCGCACGGTTGAGCAAGTTAAGTCCCAAAATGCTCATCAGTGCACCGGGTACACCGTGGCCTGTACAGTCAGCTACTGCGATAATCAGCAAAGAGCCATTTCTTGAACACCAGCAAAAATCGCCGCTCAACGTATTGCGTGGTATGTTGAGCAAAAAAGCATCGCCGGCAAGTTCGCGTAAACGTGATTCGCCAGGCAACATTGCATTCTGAAGATGATGTGCATAACGCAAACTATCATTCATCTCCATCATCCGCAACTGACTGTCCATGTAATGTCTAATCAGCAACTGATTCTCCTGCACAACGCGCTTAGTGTCTTTATCTACCCGCGCATTAATAACATTCTGCAACCGTTTCCGGTTGTATTTATTCCATCTTACAACTTGCATGAGTTTCCGGATCATGTATAGTGCAAAGGTAGATGCGGCATGTACCGTTAATGTTATGCAAATGTGAAAGCAATATAGCTTTCGTTAAGTGCCGGTAAAAACAAGTTTGACTGTGAAAACCTTGCGACAGAAGACAGTAAACAATCGACAACTGCTTTTAGCAATAAACTATTGAAGAGCTGTTGAAAATTATCCGTTAAACCGAATCGTTTGAAAACGTTTAGTATAAACACGTACAGGATACCATGCTGCAATAAGTCCGATACCGGTTACAGATGCCGCAATCAGCAAAATATCACTCAACCTCACATCAACAGGATAAGAGTCCACAACAAAACCTTCATCAAATTTCACCAATCCAAACTGATCCTGTAAAATGACAACCAACAGTCCAAGAAATAATCCGGCCAATACCCCGGCGGTCGAAATCAAAAATCCTTCAGTAAAAAAAATCCGGCGAAGCGTGCGGTTATCAACTCCCATGCTCCAGAGTACTCCAATATCTTTTTTCTTTTCAATAATCAGCAATGTCAATGAACCTATCGTATTAAACATTGCTATTGAAAGAATAAACAGTAAAATAATAGATGTCCACAATTTCTCCGACTGAAGCGTTCGGAACAAGATCTCATTTTGCTGATAACGGTTTTGTATTTTAAGATCTTTTCCAGTAATCGAAGTTATTTGCTGAATAATTACCTCCGAATTTACACCGGGTTTCAGTCCAATTTCGACCGATGTACATTCATTAGAATAATCTAGTAGTTTTCTGACGTTGGCAATAGGTACAATGACGTATTTCCCGTCGAAATCATTGCTTACGGCATAAAATCCGCTTACAAAAAACATATCATCTCTAAACGGCGATTCATCAATTGAGTTGATGTCAACAGCCAAACTTCGGTCGCGGCGGGGCATATATACTTTCAGCGGCGACATAAAGCCCAATCCGAGGCGAGCCGAAATTTCGCGTCCCGGAATAGCACCGGTATAGCCCTGCGGATGCAGATCGAAGCTGCCTTCACGGACAACAGTATCAAACCGGCAATTTTTGGCATAATCGTCGTTAACACCGCGCAGTGTTACAATCATTTGCCGGCCTTCGCATTCGGCCAGAGCATTTTCTTCAACTATTTCGTTATACCATGCTATGCCGGGAATGCTGCGTAATTGCTTCAATTGTTGCTCCGAAAGCGAAAATGTTTTCCCGCTTTCGGGTGTAATACGCACATCCGGATGAAATGAATTGTAAAGCGACTCAACAAGCCCGGTAAGTCCGTTCATTGCCGAGAGAATAATGATGAGTGCCGCTGTAACAACAGCCACGCAAGAAACCGATATCCACGTAACAAGATTAATCGCATTGTGCGATTTGCGCGAAAACAGGTAGCGGCGTGCTATAAACAGCGAAACATTCATAAGTTCTTACCGCTGATAATGAGTTGCGAAATTATTTCTTCAGCAGTTCGTCGATACGCTCTGCATAATCAAGCGAATCATCAAGATAAAAAATGAGTTCCGGAATTACCCGCGCCTGATGGCGAATACGTGTGCCCAAAATATGGCGCAGTTCGTGAGCGTGATCTTTTATTAACTGAAGCATCTGCTCTTTGTCCTTAACCGGAAAAAGGCTGACATAGATTTTTGCCACACCCAGATCAGGGCTAACACGCACCATTGTTACGGTAATCATTACCGGCCCGAACTTGCTGCGGGTCTCTTTCTGGAAAATATCAGCCATCTCCTTTTGGATCAGGCGTGAAAATTTTTGCTGACGGGTTGAATCCATTTCGGCACAAATGTACGGAAAGACCGGCAATCGTTACCTTTGTATTATGTATATGCTCTATATCAAGTCGCTGCACGTCATCTTTGTGGTTACATGGTTTGCCGCCCTGTTTTATATGCCCCGTCTGCTTATCTATCACCGCGAAGCACAGGACAAGCCGGAGCCTGAACGCGGCATCCTCAGCGCGCAGCTTAAAATTATGCAGCGCCGCCTCTGGAATTTTATTGCATGGCCGGGCATGGCGCTGAGCTGGGTTTTCGGACTGTGGACAGCTTTCAACCCTTATCCTTTTGAGTTTCCGTATCCGTGGAATCAGATCTGGTTCATTCTGAAATTCGGATTTGTGCTGGCACTTACCTTGTATCACCTCAAAACACATTTCATCTACAAACAAATGCAGAATGATATTTTCCGCTGGACCTCCATGCGTCTGCGGATGTGGAATGAAGTAGCTACTTTGCTGCTGTTTGTAATTATTTTTCTGGTTATACCCAAGAAAAACGATGGCTGGGTTTGGGCACTTTTTGCGCTTGTACTTACCGGCTTAGCTATATACATTGGAGTTTTTCTCTACCGCCGCCACCGCCGTGCAGAGGAAAAAGCTGCTGCAGAAATAGCCAGTCAGGTAGCCGAAAAAATCAACGATACACCTCCTGCTTCACCCGAAAACTGATCTTTTCGTGATGTTGTTTTAATACCGGCTTTATGTTAAGGTGACAATGCTGATTTACGTTTGCAGAAATATATCTGTTAATGAATAATCAGCCTGCACGTATTCTTATTATTGACGATGAACCGGACATCCGCGAGTTTGTAAGCTATAATCTTTCACGGCGCGGCTACATTGTAGAAACAGCTGCCGACGGAAAAGAAGGTTACGAAATGGCACTTACTTTTCGTCCTGATCTTATTATTCTTGATATTCTGATGCCGGTGATGAACGGTTATGAAACATGTATCCGCCTGCGCCGCAATCCCGAATTCAGCAGTACACGCATTCTGTTCCTGTCTGCACTTAATGAGTCGTATGCACGCGAATTAGGCATCAAATTAGAGGTTGACGGATACATCAGTAAACCGGTGCGCATGGAGCTTTTGCTCCGCCGGATTGATACTTGGGTGCGGAAAGCCGGTTAATAAAGGCCGCTATTCCGTAAATTGCAGAAAACATATTCGCATGCCTCTGCAATTCACCATTACAAAAAACGGAAGTAACTACTCAGCCTCAGTCGATGGCGGTGCCGCTTTCTTTGTTGGAAAATCAACAAGCTATCTGGGGCTGAAAGGGCTAATTAACCTGAAAAATTCAGGAGCAATTTATTCGCCGACAGCCTATGAAACGCAGTTTGGTTTCTGGGCTTACTTCATTACGCCAACCGCACAGGCCGAAAGCGGTGGTTCACTTACTGTGCTGAATACATACGATAAAGCAAAATTCACGTTCAGCTTTATGCAGTATGCCGCACACGTTCCGGAAGGCGATTTTGTAAAGTTTTTCAGGAAGCTTTTGGCATTGCCTGCAGCGACCGATTATTTCCCTGATCTCACACTTTCAAACGGCCGCATTGCCAAACGCAGCGGCACAACTTTGCAGGAGCTCGAAAGTAAAACTTCTACGCAGTTGCTGATGGATTACCTCAATCCAACTTCAGCAGTTGTTGAAGATGCAGAAGTTATCAATGCTGCAAAATTCATTCACTGGGCTGTAAACGATGCCGATCACCGACGGATTCAGATTGAAACTGCTATTGCTCATTTCAAAAGCAATATGGCCGGCAGTTACGACAAACGCTACAAACTAAACGGTGTCCCCGATTATGTTTGCCTTGTTATCTGCGACATCCGTCATCAGGGCCGTGCAAAAAGCGATGCTATTATTGCAGCACTGAATACAGGAGGCGATTACGAAAAAGCACTGAAAAACCTGCTGGCTTTGGGAGCCGATAAATACAAATCAAGAATTGATACGCTTACAGCTGAGATTACAAAGCTGCGGGCATCGGGTAAACTCGGTAAGCGGCTGTGGAACAGTGCTGCCGGCGATTTTGTATAAAAGCAGGTTCGCAGCAGATGTTTACCTTTGCAAAAAATAAACTGTAAATGCTCGGCCTCAAACTTGCCACCGATCCGCGTTGGGTCAATATTGTAGAATCAAACATCGACGAGATTCTTACCGATCACGCCTACTGCGAACAGAAAGCTGCATCGAATGCTATTTCGCTCATCGTTCACTATCCCGAATACTCGGACATGGTTGAGAAGATGTCGGAAATCGCGCGTGAAGAATTAGAGCATTTTCAGCAGGTACATCAGCTTATTACTGATCGCGGAGGTATTCTTGGACGTGAGCGAAAAGATGATTATGTAAATGAACTCATGCAGTTCATCAAGCAACCCAACCGCTCGCGTGAAGCTACTTTAGTGGATCGGCTCCTGTTTGCCGCCATGATTGAGGCACGAAGCTGTGAACGTTTCCGTGTGCTTTCAGAAAATATCAAAGACGAAAAACTGGCCGGATTTTATCGTGATCTTATGATCAGCGAAGCCAACCACTACACCGTATTTATTGGATTTGCCCGAAAATATGGTCAGGGTGTAAATGTTGAAGAACGCTGGAAAGAATTTCTGGAGTATGAGGCCGATGTGATTTCGCGCTACGGAAATAAGGAAACCATTCACGGCTAACAAATCCTGCCGGTGGGTACTATAAGATTGCTTCTTGCTGCGGCTGTTGTGCTGTATCATTCATTTCACATTTTCGGACTGAAAATGACGGGAGGTGTGGTATCTGTGCAGGCTTTTTATATGATTTCAGGATTTTACATGGCTCTCATCCTGAATGAAAAATATACCGCACGCGGCGACTGGAAATTATTTCTCACCAATCGGTTTCTTCGCATTTATCCGGTTTACTGGGTTGTGCTGATTCTGGTAATAATTGCCGGATTGATTCATCATTACAACGGAGGGAACGGATATTTCCTCTGGGCCTGGTTCAGTTACTTCGATAAACTTCATTGGTTTACCATTGTTGTTTTTATACTCATCAATATCTTTCTGTTTGGAGGTGATTGGATATTTTTTTCAAAAATTGGTCCTGCCGATGGATTATTGCATACTGCAAGCAGCGCCTACTGGCACAAACCGCATACGTTTAATTTCCTACTGGTTCCGCAGGCATGGTCTATAGGTGCCGAACTCAGTTTTTATCTGCTTGCGCCGCTGCTCGTAAAACGCCGATGGTGGATTCAGGCAATTATTATTGCAGGCAGTTTATTTTACAGATATTGGTTAATTACCGAAGCAGGTAAAAAATGGGATCCGTGGAATTACCGGTTTTTCCCGAATGAAATTGCATTGTTTATGCTCGGCAGTTTGGCCTGGCAAATCTACAATCGCATTAAACACATACAACTGCCCAAATGGAGCGGCCCTGCGGCCTGGAGTGCTATTGTGGCGCTTATTTTAAGTTACAACTACATTACATTTATTCCCGACGGAAAACGAATGATTGCGTTTTATGGTTTGTTCTTTCTCCTGCTCCCAATCATCTTTATCTGGTCAAAAGATTTTAAAATTGACCGGTGGATTGGAGAACTTTCATTTCCGTTATACATCGGTCATTTGCTCATCATTATGCTGTTGCGGAAATGGTATTTCGGCACAGATCTGCTCCCGTGGTTTGGTGTAGTTTCATTAGCACTGAGTCTTGTTTTTGCATGGCTGCTCATGAAATTTATTGCTCAGCCGGTTGAGCGTATCAGGGCTGCAAGGGTGGCCAAACGAAAAATATTAATTTAAGAGCCTGTTTAAATTTCATCCTTCGGATTTCATATGGCTCATTTTTCCTCATCCTGCGTTGCATTTCTTGTCGATATTTGCCTAATATCGCCTGCGAGATGCGCCTTGTCAGAGAGGCTGTTAGGAATTTTTCTTACTAATGATTTTGCGTCTTATTTGCCCGCTCTTCGTTGCTTTTTTCGCCAAGACCTGCTTGGTATTGACTCAAAAAGCGCCTCAATCGGTCAAAAAATCCTGCAAAATCAAAGCGCAACAAAAAATCCTAACAGCCTCTGAGAAAAAATGAAATCATAATAAATCTCAAAAACGAATTTTAAACAGGCTCTAAGTGGCATTGATTTTGTAAAACTATATATTTGAAATATCCTACTTAACCAAATAAACTATGATCAGAACACTTGTTTTCTTAATCGCCTTCGTTGGGTTGAGCTCGTTTTCAACTCTTCACTATCAGGCTGCTGATATTAATGGTATCTGGTTTAGCCAGGAGAAAGATGCCAAAATCAAAGTTTATTCTTCCGGAGGAAAACACTTTGGTTACATCACTTGGTTAAAAGAACCAAACGATCCGGAAACCGGAAAACCCCAACTCGATAAAAACAACTCTGATAAAGCAAAACAATCACGCCCGATCAAAGGTCTTGAAATCCTGAAGAATCTCGAGTGGGATGCCGATGATCAGGAATGGGAGGACGGAGAGATTTATGATCCGAAATCAGGTAATTTCTACAGCCTTACCTGTAGTCTTACCAATAAAAACACATTGAGCCTCCGCGGTTACATGGGTATTTCGCTCATCGGTCGTACTTCTGTGTGGACTCGTACTACTGAGTAACCTATCAATTGATTAAACTAAAAACAGGAAGATGATAAACGTCTTCCTGTTTTTTATTTATACGATAAAAGTAATTCGGTTGCTTTGCTATTACTTGCTTTTCGGCTGTTCATCCAGTTGCTCATAAACCGAATTATTGCTGATAAATTCGGGGACCAGGAGTTTCATTTGTGAAACGATAGTCATGTTGTTTTGCGAGTCGAAAAGTGCGATGAGTTCCTGTACTTGTTTTGAAACAAATGTATAGTCTGACGGCTGCACGCGGGCAATCATAATTTTCTCGTGATGCGTGGGTAATGTGTTTTCGCTGTTGCTGAGCAGTTCTTCGAAAAGCTTTTCGCCGGGGCGAAGGCCGGTAAATTTTATTTCTATATCTCGTCCAGGCTCTAAACCCGAAAGCTGAATCATCTTTGCAGCGAGGTCAATAATTTTAACTGAACGCCCCATGTCAAAGATGAAAATTTCTCCGCCTTTACCCATACAACCGGCCTCCAGCACAAGGCGGCAGGCTTCGGGAATGGTCATAAAGTAGCGCGTAATTTCGGGGTGCGTAATAGTTACTGGTCCGCCGTTTTCTATTTGCTGCCGGAAACGCGGAATCACAGAACCCTGCGAACCGAGCACATTTCCAAAGCGTGTAGTTACAAAACGTGTTCCTGAAATATGGTTATTGAGCGACTGAGTATAAATCTCGGCAATACGTTTTGATGCACCCATTACATTCGTCGGGTTCACCGCTTTATCGGTAGAAATCATTACAAATTTCTCGACTCCGAACTCAACTGCAAGATCAGCAGTAACAGTTGTTCCCAGCACATTTGTGCGCACAGCTTCAGACGGATTTAACTCCATCATGGGCACATGCTTATAGGCTGCTGCGTGATATACTAATTGGGGCTTGAATGTATTAAACACATTGTGCATCCGTTCGCGGTTGCGCACATCGCCAATAACAACTTCGCAGGTGAGTCCTGCAATTTCAGCAAGCTCAAGCTCCATATCATACAGCGGCGACTCGGCCTGATCGAGCAAAACAAGCAGTCCGGGTTCAAACCGGGCAATCTGCCGCACCAGTTCACTGCCAATTGAACCCGCAGCACCGGTAACCAAAATAGTTTTGCCTCTCAACTGAGAGCTGATGTTTACCTCATCTAATTGAATAGGCTCGCGTTCCAGCAGTTCTTCAATACGAATTTTGCGAAGCTGTCCGGAACTTAGTTCACCATTAATCCAGCTTCGCACAGGCGGAACGCTGAGCACGGGCACATGATGTGCAAGGCAGAAATCTACAATCTCCTGCTTTCGCGCAGCGGGAATTTGCTGAATCGAAAGAATAACCTGCACTTCGTCAGATTTACCGGCCAGCTGCGGCAGTTTATCGGGGCCGTATATGGTAACGCCTTCCAGCTTGCGGCCATGCTTGGCTTTATCATCATCAATAAAAGCAAGCACGCGGTAGCGTGTGCCTGCATCACGGTCGAGTGTGCGCTTTGTAATAACACCCGATTCGCCCGCACCAAAAATAATTACATCGGTTTTGCCGCGAGTTGGGTTTTTGAGTTCCATCCACAAAGCTTTGTAGAGCAGCCGGGCTGCGATCATACCAAACGTGGTGGCTAAAAACTCAATGAAAATAATGGAATGCGGAATAACGTAAAGTCCGTTTACAAGCCGCGTAATTTGATTGATACCGAAAAATACCAGTGTGCCAACTATGAGCGTAATGAGAATACGCATCGCATCGCGCTGGCTCATATAACGTACAATGCCCCACGGAATGCGCGCCAGCAGGAAGCTGAACAAACGTACACCCAGCAGCAGCGGAATCACCACTGGAAAAGCATCAATCTCGACCTGCGGCACCGCAAAATCAAATCGCAGCAGATAAGCCATACCCACAGCACCCAGCACAATGGCCAGGTCGATGAGCAGCACTATCCAGCGGGGCGTATAGCCTTCGTTAAGGTTAAGTTTGAGCACGACGGGTAAAGGTAATGAGGAATGGGGAAATTATTTGTCAAAAACGCATACTTAAAAATTAACACCATTACACGAGAATAGAATAGGTAATGCTCTATCTAACTTTCAACTCTTCGTGATAACTCCATAGATTAATAAACTCTCCGCTCAGATTTTTGCATGATCTCACGCCTGAAAAATTCATTGAATTAAATAGTTCAAATACCTGATTTTTCACTTTATGCTGTAGCGGATTTTGGAAGCACCTCCCAAGCACTACACCCTCAACAAACCTCTGAACCCACGGGCAGCATAGTAAGACTCAGCACCATTGTGATACATAAACACCATATCATAACGCCGGTCGCAAAAAATTGCGCCTCCCAGTTTTCTGATAGCATCAGGTGTTTTTACCCAGCTTGATGTTTTCAGATCAAATTTCCCAAGTGTTTGCAGTTCGCGGTACTGTTCCTCGGTTAACAGTTCAGCACCCATAGCTTCGGCCATTGCAACAGCACTGTTTTTCGGTTTGTTTTCTTTTCTCGATTTAAGAGCTTCCTCATCGTAGCAAAAACTACGGCGGCCTGCAGGACTTTCGGGCGAGCAATCGCAGAAAATATATTCGTTTGTTTTTTTATCGAAACCAATAACATCGGGTTCTCCGCCCGTTTTCTCCATTTCACTCAGCGACCAAATTTTCTGTGCGTTGCCCACCAGTTTTGCGTGAACCTTTTCCCATTCAATGCCTTTGTGGCGATTCATGTTTTTTTCAAAACGGGTTTGGAGTACTTCCAGAAGTTCTTTCTGCAATTTGGCCGGTATCGTGTTTTTCATTTGAGCTGATTATTGATTAGGTAAAACTATGCAATTTGTATAAAACAGAACAAGCGCAGCTTATAGCTGCGCCTGTCATAATTTCTAATCAAAAGGGTTTCTGTATTCGCCACCGATTTACATTTTCAAGAAACAAATTGTCGGTGATTTTGTACGGATCAATTGTAAAAGACTATTTCCGAATCACAATTTTTTCTACCCGCTGTTCAGTTGATGTGCTCATACGCAGCAGATAAATACCTGCCGACATATTAACAGTGCTAATAGTACGCACAAATCCATTTTGCGATGCGTTTTCTATACCAGAATAAACTTCTCGCCCTTCTGCATCGGTAATGGTAAGCTGCATTTCAACTGAAGCACCGCTTACGGTGATAGTAAACATATCAGCACCTGATTCCGCAGTTAACGGATTCGGATAAATAGTAACCATGCTTAATGTGCTGCCACTGTTTATGCCCAAACACAGGTCAACATTTACAGTAGCGGTATCTGCACCGCTGCAGCCATTGCTATCGGTATAGTTGTAAATAATATCTTGCAAACCAATTCCGGCAGCACCGGGATCAAAGTTGTTTCCAATCACCCCGGGGCCAGACCAGATGCCACCTGCAGGTACACCAGCAAGTGTAATGGATGCATTAGTCTGGCAGATTATAGAAGGAACACCACCTGCAACAACTACCGGCAATGTGTTTATCGTAACAACAGCTGTATCACTTGCCGCACATCCATTGCTGTCTGTTACTGCAACACTATATGTTCCGCTGCTATTTACTGTAATTGTTTGCGTGGTATTGCCATTACTCCATAAATAAGACGAACCTGCATTACTTGCATTAAGTGTAGCTGTTCCGCCACATTGCGTTATATCAGCACCGAGTGAAACTAACGGAACAGGATTAATCGTAACAACAATATTGTCTGATGCTGAACAGTTATTCCCGTTAGTTACAGTTACCGAATATGTTCCGCTGCTGTTTACGGTAATTGTTTGTGTGGTATTGCCATTGCTCCATAAGTAAGACGAACCTGCATTACTTGCATTAAGTGTAGCTGTTCCGCCGCATTGCGTTATATCTGCACCAAGTGATACCGAAGGCAGCGGATTAACCGTGACAGTAACCGTATTTGTACCGACACAGGAATTGGCTGAACCGGTAACTGTATAGGTTGTAGTTCCCGAAGGCGAAACAACAACTGATGAACCACTCAGGTTCCCCGGCATCCAGATGTAAGAATTTGCTCCGCTTGCCGTTAGTGTATATGAACCTCCTGCACATATAGCACCACTGCCCGAAGTAACAGTAACTGTTGGAGTTGGTGTGATCGCAATAAACGCTGTAAACGGCGCACTCGAACCACAATTATTGTTTGCTGTTACTGAAATATTACCGGGTGTTGATCCCAATGTAACAGCAATATTTGATGTTCCTTGTCCAGAATTAATTGTTGACCCGGGAGGAACAGTCCATGTATATGATGTTGCACCTATCACGGGCATCACACTGAAGGATGCATTATCACCCGAACAAAAACCGATAATTCCACTTATACCAGCAGGCTGAGCCGGAGCTCCTCCACTTGCTGAATACGTGATGATGACCTGACCTGCGCCGGTATTAAAACCTTGTGTATGGGTTATACCAGTAACGCCCGGTGCCGTATAGCTGCTTCCGCCGCCACCACCCGCAAAGCACGATCCGCCGCCACCATAATAACCACCACCGCCGCCGCCACCGCCAGCACCATCGCCGGCACCGTTACCGCCTTGTCCTAAAGTTCCTGCCGTAGTGTAGGTTGGACATGAACAACAAGCTACTCCCGCAGCACCGCCGGCGCTTTGTGTACCGCCTTGTCCACCTGAGTTGGGAAAGGATGAAAAAGGAACTCCGCTCTGTCCAACAAGTCCACCACCATGCCCTCCGATATTGACATAACCGCCACCGCCGCCACCGCCTGAAACAACCAGCCGGTCGTTAAGAGAGTAAGGCGAACGACGGATATCAGTTGCACCGCCGCCGGTTCCCGCAGTTCCACCAGAGACGTATGAAAAAACACCACCGCCACCATTATACACTGCAGGATTACTAGTTGAAGTACTTACACCAAGCTGACCAACCAGAATCTGTAGTACTTCGCCGGGTGTAACAGGAACTGTTGCCTGAACTCGTCCGCCATTACCGCCGACAAACGAACCATTGTTACCAGCTTTTGCCCCCGTTGCATCTACCGTAATGCTGGTAACACAAGCCGGTACTGTAAACGTTTGCACGGCTCCGGTATAATTAAAGGTAACGGAGGTTTGTGCCAGGCCGATTGTATAAGCCGTACAGATGAATAGAAATGTAAAGATTTTTCTCATGAGGTTGTGGGTTAATGTATTCGATGCTTAATTTCCGGAAATATACATTAAGATGCTGGATGTCTGATAAATAAAATTTGCAGAATGAAAAAAGGTGATGCTTGATGTTGTCCGTATTCGTTGCCGCTAAATAACACCTGCACTCAACGCAACGTTGAAATTCAACAGTTGCAAACTTTAAGTTTGCGAAAAGATGAAAGAAGGATTGACTATGCTGAAAATTGCCGATCAATTATTCAGCAGCAAAAGAACAATAGAAACACTTCGCAAAAACCTGATGGAAAATTTGGAGTTAAAACTTAGCTGGTGTAATTTATCGAGTGCTTAGAGAAGAATTGCTTAAATAACAGGCATCTCCTTACACTCATACAAAATACAATTGCAATCACATCTGTCCAAAATAGCTAAATAAAAAAGAGAGGATGGTGTACCTAAAATAGGTACATTGTTTTT
>JBKDHA010000192.1:0-9935 GCA_046335555.1 Bacteroidota bacterium | reverse complement strand
TCTTGCAACTGGTTACCCGCTTCTGGACTCGATAACAATGCTATTTATGCGCCCACAGCATCTCCATTAAGCAGTACGGCTTATGCACTTACAGTAATTGATTCGAATGGCTGCACCAACAGCGACACACTCCTTATTACCGTTCACCCGCTTCCGCAACAGCCGGTAATTGTGCAGAATGGAAGTAGCCTTGTGTCATCATCTACTTTTGGGAATCAATGGTATTTGAATGGAAGCCCGATTGTCGGAGCAACAGATACAGTTTATTCGCCCCTTGTAAATGGGAATTATGAGGTAGTGGTTACGGACTCAAACGGATGTAATTCGGCATCCGGGCTTTATTTCTTTGGTTCGGTTGATATGATTAACCAACCAAGCCAAGAGGATACCGCATTAATTAGTTATGATGCAGCATTAAATATGATAAGCGTTCATATTTCCGACTCAGAAGCAGGTGTAATCAGGATATTTGACTATAACGGGAAATTATTGAAAAGTTCTGGAATTAGTATCGATGCTTCGGTTTACTATTTTTCAATTGATACATACCCTTCACAGTTATTGATTATTTATGTAGAAACAAGCAATCATTCCTGTTCAAAAAGAATATTGATTCAATAACTAAAATAGCTCAATAAATTATTTGAAGCTAATAAATAGTAAAGAGGCCGTATTTTTTATGAATATAAACCGTGTGAATTGCAGAGCAGTTATTTGCTGAATGACTTATTATAACTTCTTCAACTCCGCCTCAGCCTGTGCTTTGTAAGTTCCGTTGGCAGCAATAATTTCCTGCAGCAGTTTTTTAGCTTCTTCGTTGCGTTTTAGCAGAATAAGTGCCCGTGCTTTCTGCCATTGTGCGTCAGCGTAGTTGGTATTGGTTTTTACTGCCAGCACTTTATCAAACGAAGTTATTGCAGCGGGGTAGTTTTTTAAATTCATCAGCTCCATTCCGCGTTTATAGTCGGGATGCTGTGGTTTTGCTGCTGTTTCAGAAGCTTTCTGCGGAATTGTGGCTCCGGCTGAGGCTTTTGCTTTTTCGCGTTTGCGTGGCTCAACTACAACTGTCTCTTTCAGGTTTTCACTTTCATCTGCAGCAATAGTGTATGAGCCGCTTGGAGCTGATACAACTGCTGGCGACGAGAAAGTAGTTTGCGGTGCGGTTGCATTTGAACTTTGTGAAAGTGTAACGCTGCCGCCAACAGTAAGTGTTGAATCAGCCGCAATAGCTTTATCGCGATAGGCTTCTGATTTTTTTTCGGCGGCAACAGCATCCGTATTGGTTTGCCATTGGTAAGCTGTTGAACCACTCTGCATGTCTTTTGAAACATCCCCGGCAACTGATTCCTGTTTTGCGTCATCAACTGGAACAGCATCAACCGGAGGCGAAATCTCAGTCAGCATTTCAGATGCACCTGCCTTGTCAGCTTCTGCATACGAACTTCTTTCGGGCAAAACATAGTCGGTCTGCCCAATTACGATTTCAGTTTTGGGAAGCGGAGCAGGGGGAATGACCACAGAATCTTTTTTAACCACCGTCTTTTCTTCCTGAGTCGGAACTGCCGGACTGAGTTGTTTTTTTGTTGCTGTGTTCTCTGCCAGTTCTTTGTTTGATGACGGCAGCAGTATTTTGATTGTAGTTGCAATTACGGCAATCACAGCAACAGAAGCAGCGATGCTGAGCCAGAGTTTCCGGCGCGGATGCAGCGGAATTACTTTCGGAGTTTCTTCTTCCTGCTCTTCGTTGCTGTAGGGCAGCGGTGCGGCAGCGGCTTGCATGGTTACTTCGGCAGGAAGTAAGTTTATTTTGCTGCGGTCTTTTACTAATCTCCATCCGTCAACAGCATCACTGCACATGGCACAATCAGTAATGTGCAGTTCGGCTTCGTGCTGCTGTGCGGGCGTAAGTTTACCTTCGAGGTAAGCCATAAGCTGTTCCTCCGTTAAACACGGCGACTGCGGCAGGTGCGGATATGTGAACTGATCAGCCATGCTGTTGTTTGGTGAGGAGGATTTTCAGGTTTCGCTTTCCGTTTTGGATATAGCTTTTTACTTCTGTTAAGTTGTATCCGGTTTGATCGGCTATTTCCTGATAGCTTTTCTTTTTTAAGTAAAACAATTCTATGCAGTTTCGCTGGTGTTCATTCAGATGCTGAAGACTGCCTTCCATTTGTTGCAGCAGCCATTCTTGTTCTGTTACACCATCAGGATGCACAGAACTTTCGGTTTCCATAAACCCGACAAGATCTTTTTGCAGTTCCTGATCACGCAGGCGTTTTGATTTCTGACTGCGCAGATACATCAGGCATTCGTTGCGCGCCACGGCATACAGCCAGCCTTTAAACTGAGAAATTTCGTGGCGGTGCAGGTCGGTGAGCAGCTTTTCAAAAATTTGCATCTGAACATCCTGGCTTTCGTCTTCGTCTTTCAGATATTTTATACACACACCATAAACCAGATGACGATAGCGACGAAACAATTCTCCGATCAGCAACTGATTGCCGTCGGTTTTGAATTGTTCTACAAGCTCAGCATCGCTCAGCTCACGGATATGTGATGAATAAACTACCACTGCTGAGTGTGAAAGTACGAATTACTCAAACGATAAATGGTTTTGATTGTCGGATGAGTTACAAGATTTGAATTACGAACGGGATTGATTAGCTTTGCTCCGCAACAGATCTTGATATTTTAATGATTTGATTATCAAGTATCTAAATTTTGGCTAAACAAAATTTGAGTTTCGGCACAATTCCTGATAAGCATTTTTCAACCCCGCATAAATATTTAACGATCATGAAACGATTATTTACACTTATTGTTGCTCTTCTCTCGCTGACAGCAGTTTCGGCACAGAATCAACTTGCAGAAAGAAATCCCTGGTGGTGGGGCGCCGATTTCGGAGGCTCATTTCAAACCAGCGACATGCAACCCCGTGCCGGATTTACATTCGGTATCAGTGCGGCAAAATACACACGCGTAAGCGCACGCAGTCCGATTTATCTGGGTCTGCGTTTTCGGTTTACCGATGGCCGCAACTTTGGCTACAATTACAATCGCCTCGATGTATCAAACAACCCTGTGCTGAACAGCGGATCAACCAACTATGCCAATGATCCGGCCAATGCCGCGGGTGTGTTCAGCAACTACCGTTTCCGTTATGATGAATTAGGTGCGGATCTGATCATCGGCAGCAATACATTGCGCAAGCGCGGTGTGCTGCTTTATGCTTTCGGAGGTGCTGCCTTTAACTACTGGCAAACCAAAACCAACCTGCTTGATGTAAGCGGAAATCTCTATGATTATTCTGCAATTACAGATGCCGGCGATAAAGATCTCGTAGGCGATCAGCTTGATAATTTGCTTGATGATACCTACGAAACCAATGCCGACGGAAGCGTTAACGGTGGACAGTGGTCGTTTATGCCGTCTGCAGGTTTCGGATTTGGCTACGAGTGGCGTGCTTTTGCCATTGGCCTGGAGCACCGCACAACTTTTGCACTCAATGATGTAATTGACGGAACCCGCTACAATCAGGTTGGTCAGCTTACGCCAAATAACGATATGTATCATTACACCGGTTTGTTTTTGCGCTGGAGATTTGGTACTACAAGCTCAAGCACTACCACCAACAATAATCCTCCGCTGCCGCCAACTCCGGTGGTTACCAATACGCCTCCGGTTTATACACAAACACCTCCGGTTATTACCGATCCGGATCCGATTCAGACCAATCCGAACAGCAATCCTAACCTGAGTGTATTGCCTCCGCCGCAGGTTGATTTCACTGTACCTTCAACCAATCCTTACACAGCAACTACCGTAAATCAGCAGCTTACTGTTCGTGTGCTGAATGTTCTTCAGCAAAGCCAGATCAGCCTTACCATTAACGGACAAACGATGCCGCAGTCGGCCTTCAATTTTAACCCGACTTCACATCTTATGACGTTCAACCATACGCTGCAGCCGGGCAACAACACTTACTATGTTGTAGCTACAAACTCAGCCGGCTCTGATAATGATAATCAGACGATTATTTTCAAGTCAGGTTCAAGCAGCACAGGTGTTCCTCCGCAGGTAACATTTACCAATCCTGCAACATCACCTGTAACCTGGACACAGCCTTCGCAGATAATTACTGCAACTACTCAAAATGTTGCAGCTGCAGCAAACGTACAGATTACACAGAACGGACTTAACGTAACCAACTTTACATTTAATCCGGCAACCGGTGTGGTTACTTTCCCTGCTAATTTGCAGAACGGAAGCAACCTGTATCAGATAAGCGTTACCAATACGTTTGGTATGGCTAATGATGCAACCACAATTCTGTATAACAATGTTCCCGCTCCGGCCAAACCGGTTGTAACGATTACGAATCCTGCATCATGCCCGCACTCAACAAAAGTGCAGAACATGACGATAACTGCAACAGTTACAAATGTTACCGCAGCCAATCAGGTGAGTGTTGTGTTCAACGGAGCTGCAGTAACCAATTTCAGCTTTGCACTTAACGGAACGGTTGCTACAATCAGTTTCCCGGTTGTGCTGAACAGTGGTGTGAACAACCTAACTATTACAGGTACGAATGCTGCTGGTTCTGATATCAAAACTTGTCAGATCACTTATAAGCCGCAAAGCCCAACGCTTCAGCCTCCGGTTGTAACTATTACAAGTCCTGCTGCTTGTCCTTATACCAGCAAAGCACAAAACATGACCATTACCGCAACTGTAACCAACGTTACAGCAGCCAGTCAGATCAGTGTTTTGTTTAATGGAACAGCAGTAACCAATTTCAGCTTTGCGCTCAACGGAACTATTGCCACAATCAGCTTCCCGGTAGTGCTGAACAACGGCGCAAACAACCTCAGCATAACAGGTACCAATGCTGCCGGTTCTGATGTCGAAACTTGCCAGATTACTTACAAAGGACAAAGCCCGGTATTGCTGCCTCCTGATGTTACGATTACCAATCCCGGCAACTGTCCGCACAACACCAAGAATCAGAACATGACCATTACTGCAACTGTAACCAACGTTACTGCTGCCAGTCAGGTTAATGTAGTGTTTAATGGTACAGCGATCAGCAATTTTGGATTCTCATTAAACGGAACTACTGCAACCATCAGCTTCCCGGTTACACTGAACTCTGGTAACAATGCTGTGTCAATTACAGGAACCAATTCTGTTGGCAGTGATGTTGCGGAATGTCAGATTATTTACAGTGTACTTGTGCCAACTGTTAATCCGCCCAAAGTAACCATCACCAATCCGGGTAACTGTCCGCACAACACCAAGAGCAAGAGCATGACCATTACCGCAACAGTAACCAACGTTACAGCGGCTAATCAGGTAAATGTGGTGTTTAACGGAACAACCATCAGCAACTTCACATTTACGCTCAATGGCAGTGTTGCAACTGTAAGCTTCCCGGCATCACTCAATGCAGGCAACAATACGGTAGTGATTACTGGAACCAACTCAGCCGGAACCGATTCAAAAGATTGCCAGATTATTTACACTGTGCTTGTACCAACTGTAAATCCTCCGGTAGTTACCTATACGGTTCCTGCAAGCAATCCTTATACATCAACTACCCCCAATGTTTCTGTAACTGCTAATGTAACCAACGTTACCGCAGCCAATCAGGTAACTGTAAGTGTGAACAATGTTGCGGTTACAAATTTCGGTTTCACTGTAAATGGTAATAATGCAACAGTAACATTCCCGGTTGCCATTAACATGGGACAAAATATCAGTTGTGTTGTAACCGGTACAAATACTGCCGGTACCGATTCTGAACAAATGACTATAATGTATCATCCGCTTGCTCCGGCGGTGAACATTACCAATCCTGCCAGTTCACCTTATACTTCAACAACTGCTGCATATACCTTTACAGCAACAGTGTTGAATGTGGGCAGCGCTGCTGAGATTACAGTACTTGTGAACAATGCACAGGTTAGTGGTTTCAACTACAACATGAATTCAAAAGTGTTGACCTATTCAACAACACTGAATCCGGGAACTACAACTTTTGAAGTTCGTGCATCAAATGCCGGCGGTAATGCTTCTGATAATGCTTCAGTAATTTTCAAACAAGCACCTCCGCGCGGACCGCGTGTAACTATTACCACACCGGCAAACAGCCCGTCAAATTCAGTTTCTGCAACGGCTAATGTTGTTGCCACTGTTCAGTATGTGCAATCGGCCTCAGAAATTACGGTGAAGCGGAGCAATAACACCACTGTAAATTTCAATTACAGCGGAACCACGCTTACGTTTACTGATAATCTGAATAACGGAGCAAATACTTATACCATTACAGCGGCAAATGCCAACGGATCTGACAGTAAGAGCACAACTATAAATTATACAGCTCCTGCACCCGGCAATGGTGATGCTGGCCGTCCGCGTTCTGTTCCGGCTTCTGATCCAGTAATTCAGTTGGTAACACCCGGCACACTTACAGCTACAACTTCAGATCAGTCTTATGATGTAACTATGCGTACACTGGGCATTACCAACTCATCGCAGATTACGGTTAAGATTAATGGTGTTACTGCAAGCAGCTTTAACTACGCAGCTTCTACCAATACACTCACGTTTACGGCTAACCTTAACAATGGTGTAAATACGATTAATGTTCGTATTCAAAACAGTGTTGGTTATGCTGAGAAAGAACTTACAGTAACATTTACAGCACAGAGCCGCAATTCAGGTGGTTCAGGCGATACATCAGGCGATTCGAAAAATACATCGAAACCGAAAACAACAACTGTAAAGCCGAAAACAACCACCACTGAAAAGCCGAAAACAACCACGACTGAAAAACCGAAAACAACAACCACTACAACTCCGTCAACTACAACGCCCCGCGGAGGAAACAGTACTACACCGAAGGCTGGAGAAACACCGGCTCCAAAGCAGGAAGCCCCTGCTCCCAAAGCACCGAGATTGTAGTTTCTGTATAAAAATTCAAAACCGGCTGTCTCTGCAATTAATGCTAAGACAGCCGGTTTGTTTTTGCTTGCCGGAGTTTCGCTAATGCACTGCGCCCAACAACCTACGCACGATGCAAAAAACGAAAGGGTTATATACCGGCAAGCTGTTCGATTTGCCTTGTCAGTAAGGCCGCCCGGTAGGTTTGGTTTTGATTTTTAGCGAAGAGCAGCAAAGCCATATCCGAAGTACTGAATTTATTGAATGTTGCTGCAGCAGCATTGTTATTTACTTGCTCACAGCAAACCAATATGGGTATTTCCGGGAAGAGCTTTCTGACAGTGCTGCTAAGTGTTTTAGCGTTATCAGCAGTTGTAATAATTAAAATGATATGCGGTTGAAGCAGTGCAGCTTGTTCGCGCATCGAATTGGTTGCGCAGTCGGGTGCAGGAAGCTGCCAAATACTGAATCCGTTTTCGGGCTCTGCGGCAAGCACTCCAATTTCGGGGCTGGTGCTGCTTCTGAAAGTAAGCTGAATTTTTTCATCTGCATTCCATTCAAAAGCCACCCATTTCCCGGGTTCGGCAGTATATTCTGAAACAATGTTTCGGCTGGTTTTCAGAATTGCAAAATCATCGGATGTGGCTTTGCAGATGAGGCGCAATTTTGTTCCGGGTGTTGAACGACAGCTTACCCAGCCCTCGTAATAATCCTGAGCTGTTGTGTTTTTTTCGGGAGTTGCCAGTTTTCCGGGGCGCTTAAAAATAAGGCAGCTTCCGTCGGCTGTGTTGCTCAGGCGTTGCCAGTTTTGACTCCATTTCCAATCGGTAAACAAACGCGGATCTTTTACTTTGCAGCGCAGCAGAACCGTACTTTTTTCAGCAAGTTTAGATTGCGAATAATCACTGAAAATAAGAATGCGCTTAGTACCCGAATTGCTTTTCAGTTTACTAAAAAGCAGTGCCGACGAATTGGTGTGAACTACAGTGTTGAAAATGGGTACGAAAACCGGAGGCTGACGATTTATAGTTTCCGAAAACGAAAACTGAGCCGCTGCAAGAGCAATACATCCGGCAATAATTACTGCGAAAAAATACTTGAATGATCTGCCAATCCGAAACATGCTGCAAGCTACATGCTCAACACGCAATCAGCTATGCGGTTCGATTAAATGCAGTGTATTTTGTGCAGATGCAGAAAAACGAATGATAGCTGTAAACTCAGGAAAGTCCCAGAGCCTTCAGCAAATCTTCTTTTTTACGAACCGAAACTGGAACGTTCGAACCATCGGTCATAACAGCATAACCGCCGTCGTTTTTCATAAATGTTTTCAGATGTTCGAGATTGATCAGGTGCGAGTGATGCACGCGCACAAACCCCGAAGGTTCGAGCATATCTTCGTATTCTTTAAGCGTCCGTGTTACCACTATTGGCTTCGCATCTTTGAGGTAAAATGTGGTATAGTTCCGGTCTGATTCGCAGCGGATAATGTCTGAAATGTGAACAACATGTACGCGGTCGGCACTGTTGAGCGCAATGCGGCGTAAATTTTGTGCCGGCTGCCGGTATTGTTCAGTAAATAGTTTGATGTTTTCGGCAGCCGGTGGTTTTCGTGTTTCCAGCTTCTGAATTGCAGCTACAAGTTCATCGGGATCAACCGGTTTTAGCAGGTAGTCGAGTGCGCTGAATTTTATAGCCCGAATGCCAAAATTATCGAGCCCGGTTGTGAAAATGATTTGTGCCGATGTTGTGCCTAATTGCTCAAGCAACTGAAAGCCGTCGCCGTCGCCAAGCTGTATATCGAGAAAAACCACATCACAGGTTGTGGAACGCAGCAGTTGCAGACCTTCGTTCATGCTTCCGGCTTCGCCGGCAATCTGCACCTGCGGGCACCAGCGGTTAAGGTCAGCCCGCAATGCCTGCCGGGCATCTGCCGAATCATCAACAAGTATGGCTTTTATCATGCATCAAAAATAGAAAGTTGCAGCACAGTATTGTACTTTTGTAATATGTCTGTTAGTAATATTTTACGTGATGAAGCTTTACTGTCGCTTCGCCCGGTAGTTGAATTTGACGCTGAAAAAGCCTTACCGGCCGAATTGTTTCAGGGAAAAACGCTGCGTCCGCTGCTTAAATTTCAGAACGAATGGTTGTTGCTGCGGATGAAAGAATACATCAGCAAAAAACAAAAAAACTTTGGAGCACTAGGGCCTGAAGCCCAAAAGCAGTTTATTGACCACGCAGTAAAATTCGATAAACTTTTCAGGGCTGAAATCACCGGTACTGTTTACGGATTAATGACAGCCGCAGAAGCTCAGTTTGTGAACGAAAATAAATCAGATGTTTCGAAACGATTAACGCAGTTAATTATTGAGCGTTTTGTTTCGCAAATTGACAGGCTGTTATAATTTTTCAATCTGCAACAGATACAGATCAGCCTGCTCCAGAATTTTTTTCTTTTCGCCGGGCTGCATTTTTTCCCAGGTTCTGTACATCATTCCAATGCGCGGATTTTTTTCAAGAAGGCTTCTGTTGCGATCATAAAAATGCCAGTACAAACTGTTGAACGGACAGGCATACTGACCATATTTTTTCTTCCTGTCGTAAGCACAAGACTTGCAATAGTCGCTCATCTTGTCAATGTAATTTGCTGAGGAAACATAAGGCTTTGAGCCTACAATGCCACCATCGGCAAACTGACTCATGCCTCTTGTATTCGTAATTTCAACCCATTCAATGGCATCAATATAAATGCCCAAATACCATGCGTCAATTTCATCGGGGTGAATGCCGGCCAGCAACGCAAAATTTCCGGTAACCATTAGCCGCTGAATATGGTGCGCATAAGCAGTTTCGAGCGATTGATTGATGGCTTGTTTCAGGCAATTCATTTTTGTATTTCCGCTCCAGAACCAGCCGGGCAGGGGAGTTTCATGTCCAAAGTAATTCAGCTTTGAAAACTCAGGCATTTTATCCCAATAAATGCCGCGCAT
>JBKDHA010000191.1:0-7847 GCA_046335555.1 Bacteroidota bacterium | reverse complement strand
CCCTGATGGTGCTTGCGACGGCGCGGGCGTTATTCATGCACTATCCCGCGTATCAGCGGTGGTTGTGTGATCTTCCCGCGACGCATCCGCTGGCGCAGAAAGCGGAATACGCGAAGCATCGTTTCTTATCCATGCCGATTGATCGCGTGAAAGGTCTCTGCAAAACCAGCAGGGCGCAGTTGCGGCAAAACGGAATGTATTCGCTGCACTATATGCTGCTGACAACCACGTATCAGGAGATTAGAATGAATGGCTTTTGGACAAAGACGGAAGCTGAACGTTTTGTGCCGCGTTTGACGGCGTTGCGAATGATACCCGCAACCGATCGTGCCGCGTTGATCGTACCTGCCGATGAAGCTTTGGAATATATACATGATTTCATCGGCTGAGATGGCGCGAGAAAAGAAATATTCAATGCAGGGTAGGGCAGAAGAACCGTGCTTATGCTTCCACGCCAAGCAAGGCCGCAACAACAAACTGCCCGATGTGCGTCCGCGTGATTGCGACGGCTGTTGTTGTCTCTTTTGCCTCACGCGGCATTCGGTGTTGTTTGTACCATTACGTGGCAATGTTTCACATGAAAAATACAATCATGGAAGGGAAGAAACGCGGGGCGAAGATCAAGACTATTGATGCCGCGATGCAAAACGATTTACAGCAGATCGGCGCGGCGTTGCGTCGTTTACGCAAGGACGCGGGCTATTCAAGTCACGAGGCATTTGCGTTTGATCACAATATCGCGCGGGCGCAATATCTCGCATACGAACATGGGCGCAACATGCAACTGTCAACACTCATCACCATCCTGCGTTGCCACGGCCTCACGCTGGGAGAGTTTTTTGCGATGGTGGAAGAAAAGAATTGAAATTAAATCATTAGGTATTGCTTCTAAATCTCATCTTCGAGTTCTTGGATTGCGGCTTCTGCAGCCTCTGTGACTAAATGAATAAAACCACTAATAGCTTTACTATCGAGTGTCTTGCTGTCAAAAGTACCTAAGCCATTTTCGATTTTTTCAATTAACTCCTTTTGCTTTGGTTTTCTGCTGTCGATCAAGAGATTAATTCGAGTAAAATTACGGATGACATTTTCTTTAAAAGATTTATCTAATGTTGTCTTATCAGTTGTCATGTTGATGATAAAAAAGTAGCCAAGAAATTCAGAAATTTCATCTCGAATTCGTTCAATATGCCGCACACGCATATTTTTCTTGATTTGTAAGCGCATCTGCCGATGGCTGAGATATACGCTTCCACCAGCAACGATAATGGATAAAGCGGGGATAAGAATATCTTTCAGGGTAATGAGTGTTTCGTCTTGCATAGGGGGATATTTTACTCCCCTAAAATAACATTGTTATAGTCATCAAGCGTTTTTGTCGGCAGAGATTTGAGATAGATTTCGGTTGTTCTCAGGCTTGAATGTCCCAGCATCGAACTAATCGCGTTGAGCGGAACGTCTTTTTGCATGGCCAATGTTGCAAA
This sequence comes from Bacteroidota bacterium, assembly GCA_046335555.1. Lineage (GTDB taxonomy): Bacteria > Bacteroidota > Bacteroidia > Palsa-965 > Palsa-965. The sequence continues at coordinate 6,363 of JBKDHA010000191.1, read as the reverse complement.
GGAATGTCGGCTGACATAGCTGGTCAGCGTTGTAGCTATACCGCACATGTGAGCAATCTTTTTGAGTTTGTTATTAAAGAGGCGGCGGGCAAGTAAAAGTGCTTGATAAGAGTTGCGCGTATCGGTTGCTGATAGAATAGGGAACAGGTAAGTCGTGCAGTTGCGTTCGTTTTTGTAGTAATCCAAAATCTCCTGTACCTGCGGCATGATCTTGATGTCGTAGAGCTTGCTGGTCTTGTCGCGACGGTACTGAATGCGACCGTTCACAAAGTTGTTTTGTTCAAGTGATGCGAGGTCGATAAAATTCATGCCATACAGCATATAGCTGGCAAGGAAATAATTGCGTGTATCAAACAGTGTATGATCTGGTGAAAGTTCAAGCGCGATGATTTTTTGAATGTCGTCGCTCTCCAAGGCTCTTTTTTGCGTTGGCTCTTTGCGGATTTGGTAGTCTTTGAACGGATATACATCTTCCGTCACCAGTCCTGCTTTTATAGCCTTGTTGTAGAGACTGCGTATGGAACGCAAATAGGTGGAAAGGCTGTTGATGCTGTTGCCCTTGCCTAAATGGTGCGCCTCAAAGCGCGTGAGAAAGCTATAATTGATGTCGGTGAAAAGAATATCCTTGTCCGCGCCCGTAAAATTGAGCAATGCCATGAGTGAATCTTCATGCCACTTTGCCGAACCTTCTTTACCGCTTTTACGCAGGAGGGCTATAATCATGCGGGCGTGGGTAAGGAATGATGCGCTTTCTGCGCCCTGATAGACTTTTTCTTTCAGGGCTGAATAACTGATGCCCGTGAGTTCGCCTTTTTTATGCAGTTGCAGGACAAGATCGGCAACGGATTTTTGATTGACGGGCGGCGTATTTTTCTTTTTTGGTGCGAGGCGTTCTTTGAGTTCTTTCACGCTCATCGACTTAAGCTGCCCTTCATCTTGCAATTTAATCACCGTGTCCATCGCCTCTGATCGCAGCTTTTGCAGCAGGTTGTTGAGGCGGGTGACGGATTCCGTGCCTTTATAAGTGGTTTTGATTTTTCTGTTATCTTCGCACCAGTCTTTCGCAAGGGCACTGATTCCCGTGGCAATGGTGGTTGTTTTCATGAAATGACTGAGCCTGAGTACAATCGGGAATGTGCCGTCTTTTTTCAGGCGGCGGGTATCGAGTGAAATGACAAGATGAGTGTTCATTGAAAATTTGCACGTAATTTGCACGTAAAAATAGGTCTAATCTGTATCTATGTGCAATCGCCCAAAGTGCAAATGCCTGATAAGCAGTCAAAAGAAATTATTTGACACCAGATCAATACAATCTGTTCCTGCTTTGGGAGCAGGGGATCGCTGGTTCGAGTCCAGTCATCCCGACACATTTTTTGGGCAACCGGTCCCATAGCTCAACTGGATAGAGCAGTTGCCTTCTAAGCAACCGGTTAGGGGTTCGAGTCCCTTTGGGATCACTGAATTTTATAAAGGCAGAATTTTCTGCCTTTATTTGTTTTTAGATAGAATTGGTTTTGAGCTCTCTTAAACCAGAATTTTTTCTGAAATTAGACAAGCTTCAACGTTCAATGAATCTCAGTTATGGAAAATCATAAGAATAGTCGATTGCCGTTGATAGATTCTGTTCATCTGAGCAACATTCTTTCTTTTGGAGATGCTTCTCAGCCATTTTCGCTTTCTGACCTTAATGTTCTTATAGGTACTAATGGTTCGGGGAAATCAAATTTTATTGATTCAATTTCATTGTTAAGAGCTACTGCAAGCGATATACAAACATTGATCAGTAAGGGCGGTGGTATTAATGAATGGAGATGGAAAGGGAGGGGGGAATTACCTGTGGCCATTACTTTTCAGGTTAACCACCTAGATTTATCACTTAGTCATCAAATATCGTTTTTGGTTAAGGAAAATAGGGTAGGTATTGATCGAGAATTCATTAAAGTTGTTGTTGATAAACCTACTGCATCATATACTAGTCAGATTTATAGTTATGATTCAAAAGGAGGTAATATAAGTGCAAAGATTTCCTCTTTTTATTCTTCAAATGAGAATTTTGAGGTTCTTTTTGGGCCGGAAACTCAAGTCACAGTAAATAATGAAAGTTCTGTATTAAGCCAGATTAGAGATCCTGCAAAATATAGTTATCTGGCATATCTTACCGATAGCTACAAACAAATAAGAATCTACCGCGAGTGGACTTTCGGCAGAAACACCATTTTCCGCCAGCCACAACGTGCTGACCTCCCCAATAACTGGTTAGAAGAAGACTTCTCTAATCTGGGGCTCTTTCTAAGTAAACTAAAAAGAAACCCACAGGCCAAACGGGCAATTCTTGATGGCTTAAATTCATTATATCAAGGAATAACCGATTTTGATTTGCTTATAGAAGGCGGAACTGTTCAGGTTTTTTTTACTGAAGGTGAATTCACAATTCCCGCTACCCGCCTTTCCGACGGCACACTGCGTTATCTCTGTCTGCTCGCCATTCTAAACGATCCTAAGCCACCACCGCTGGTTTGCATCGAAGAACCCGAATTAGGTTTGCATCCTGATGTATTACCTAAACTTGCTGAATTACTTAAAGATGCCTCCACACGAATGCAGTTAATTGTAACCACTCATTCTGATATTCTAATTGATGCTTTGTCTGATGTGCCTGAATCTGAAGTGGTGTGTGAAAAGCATAACGGACAAACTACAATGAAACGCCTCGACGCCGATCAATTGAAAGACTGGTTAAGCGAGTATCGACTTGGTAACCTTTGGTTAAGGGGAGAACTTGGAGGAACTCGCTGGTAATATTATAACTTGTTTTTATGGCTAAAATATACATCGAAGGCGGCGGAGAAGGAAAAGATCAGTGGAGCAAATGCCGTGAAGGGTTTCAAAAACTATTTCAGGCTACTGGGGAATTACAGGGACGGATGCCTCGATTAGTTCCATGTGGTGGCAGAGAACAAGCATTTAAAGATTTTAAAAAAACACTGAAGCTGGGTGGAAATGAATTTGTGGCTATGCTCATAGATAGTGAAGATCCGATTGCCGCAAATGCTACTCCGTGGCAACACCTGAAAACACGCGATGGTTGGGAGCAGCCCGATGGCGCTACTGATGAACAGGTACTTTTTATGACTACCTGCATGGAAACCTGGATTGTTGCCGACAGAGTGGCTTTGAAAGCGCATTACGGAGCTAATCTGCAAGAGCACGCTTTGCCAGCACTTACTCAAACAAAAGAACCAAAGCGTTCTGAAAAAGATTATGTTAATACAGATTTGCCTATAGCCACAATACTTGAACAAAGATCACGAAACGATATTCAGAATGCGCTGATACACGCTACACGTAATTGTATTAATACCTATAAAAAAGGTGACCGTTCGTTTGTGATACTGGCTGAATTGTCATTTGAACGAATCAAGTTGCACGTACCTAATTTCAAGCGCACAATAAACAAATTGAAGAAGAAATTGAAGTAGACTTCTTCCTTATTTTTTCAGCCACATTTGCTTACCCCACCGCCTGATTCTGCAAATACTCCGGCATTACAAACCTGTAATTTTCCCCTTTGGCCGCCGCTGCGAACCATTGATCAAACACAATCCATTCGTGCGTTAGCGGATACCAGATGCAATCGTCGGAGCCTTGTGCGAGTTGCTGAAGCAGCGTTGATTTAAGTTCGGCAACGCGCTTGAAATTGATTCCGCTGCCGGCAAAGCCGAGCAGGGTTTTCATAATCACCACATCGCGGTTGCGGATATGGTGTGTGCCGGTGAGGCGCTGCAAATACTTTTGGTCGCGTTCGAGATCATCGCAGAGATCATCAAACTTATTCAGCATAATCAGGTTCATGCAACGCAGGGTGCGAACGCCGAGGTTGAACCCGCTCTTGTTGCGGCGCGGAAGCACGGTTATTTCCTGAATGGCTTTGAGTGATTCTTTATAATTGCCTTCTGCAAAATAAGCGGAGGCAACACCCAACATCATTTCATCAGCCTGATCGCCCCAGCGGCCGTTGGAGTGGTTGATAAGCTGAATTAGTATGTTGCGCGATTCTGTGTAGTCTTCGAGGAAGAAAAGTGCTTCAGCTTCTATTTTACGGGCTTGAAGCCAGTTAATACCTTCGCCTGCAATGTTCTTCGCTACTGATTTTACCAAAGAATAAGCACTATCAAATTGCCCATCACGCATAAGATTATCAGCCTGATTCAATTGAGTAAGTTGAATCAGGTGTGGCATTTTTAGCGCAGCTGAATTCATAACTAACTCATAAACATTTTTTAGAATAACTGATGCTTTAGAATATTGATGTTTACGTTGATATGCATCGGCTTGAATCAGCATTCTATTATATGCAACAGTTACAGATTTGGTTTTATTCTCTTCTTCAAGAAGTTTGTTAATAGCCTCTGTATGCCATTCTGTAGAGACTTCAGAGGAGATTCTTCTTCCACGGTGTGCAGCTTCCTGCATAAGCATTCGTGCAAGAGTTACAGCATCTTCACCGTCACGGGCGTTTTTTATTTCTAAAGAAATTGGTTCAAGTTCTTCTGATGTAAGTCTTTGTGATGCATGATCACGAATTAGAACTAGTGCGCGTTGCCATTCAGAGTATAACTCAAGTCCTTCACTTTGAGATGCGGCTCTGTCTAATAAGAATAATGCTACAGTATCATTTCTCTGCCAGATGAAATCAGCACAATTCAACCACGATTTTAATCTGTTACGCTCTCTAGTACGTTCTGAAAAACGATTGGGTCTGTTAGTATAATAATGCGTGTTCATTGCGTGAACAAGCACATTAAACAAATCAGATGCACGTTGTTGAAGACTACGACCAAATATAGTTGAGCAAAGATTCTTGAGTTCATCTGAAGGTATAGTTGGTCTGATCTCAATAAAATCAAATAGTTCAGCCAGTTTACTATTTTCTTCATCCTTCATCATGGTAATATACCTTCTGATGATGCGAATTTCTTCCTGTTGTTGACTACGAATCAACTGAACAAGCAACTCAAAAACTGAGGCTGAAACCTGCCGGTATTTAGTTATTGAAGTAGGCATCTGGTAAATTAACCCCAATTGGAGGTTTGCGTAAAGATAATACTTGACTTACTTGCGTCCAAAATCAAAAAGATCATGGAACTCATACTTACACTCCTCAGCATCATTAATGGAAACGGCACCGGCGACACAAAATCAAAGCCCTAACCAACAAAACAACGGAAACGAGCCCGCCAAAAGCGGGTTTTTTTATGCCCGTAACCGTGGTTACTTTACCGAACCCAGCCTCCCTTTTCCGCCGCTCAGGAAAATTCGTTTGCCTTTAGTTGGCCTTTTGGCGGCATGGTAGCCGTTTGCACTCAGCTTTCGCCATGTTCTGCCGCCGTTTGTGCTTATATCTGTCCCTGCAGGGCCTGTAGCTATTGCAGTTTTGGAATTGAGCCAGGCCACGCCCGAACGATAGCCGCCTGTGGGTGTTTTGGGAGTCAGCCAGGTGCGGCCGCCGTCGATGGTATAAAAAACATGGTCGGTTTTGAGGCTGTCGGCTGTGTAGTCGCCGCCAACAATAATGCCTTGCATCGGATTTTTAAAGGCCATGGCAAAGGTTCCGGTGGCGGGTTTTCCGCTCAGCATGGGGCAGGGGCGCTCGGTCCAGGTTTGGCCGTAATCGGGCGAATACCAGAGCCGGGCGGTGGTTCCGCCGGTGGCCAGCCAAAGATGTCCGCCCGGAAGTGCCTGCAAACTGCTGTTACTTGCTGCAAAAGCGGCTTCGCCGGGGTTCGCAGCCGGGCATTGTGCCTCAGGAGCCTGCTGCCACGTAAAACCTCCGTCGAACGTATGCAGCAGCACAAACTTTCCGTTTATCGGATCGCCGAGCACTACGCCGCGGTTTTTGTTCCAGAAAGTTGCCGCATCCAGAAAGTAAGCCGAATCAGGATTGCTGTACCGCTCGCTCCAGGTGCGGCCGCCATCGGCAGTTCTGAGGATAACGGCAGGCGTTCCGGCGCTCACTACAAGCGCATTGGCAAGATCAAAAGCTACAATGCTGCGGAAATCAAGCCCGGTATAACCCGGAATTTGCTTGAATTCCCAATGCGCCCCGCCATCGCTGCTGCGACCTACAGTGCCCTTGCTGCCTGATGCCCAGATAATGCGGTCGGTTACGGGTGCAATGCCGCGCAAACTGGCTTCGGTGCCTGAATTAAATGTGGTAAGTTCTTGCGCACCAAGCGGTGCTGCTAGAAGCAGAAATAGAAAAAGCCGATATATGACCATTTTGCGAAGGTAGCGATGCATTTTAAAATTATCATGTGGGGATGCGATGCATTTTATTATCGTGTCGGGACGCGATGCATCGCG
>JBKDHA010000190.1:0-5895 GCA_046335555.1 Bacteroidota bacterium | reverse complement strand
TCGCGCGGTAGGAGTTGGAGTAGTTGGGAAAAGAGTGTTAAATTTACCATGAGGATGGGGGTTGTTTTGTCGTAAAAACAATGTACCTATTTTAGGTACACCATCCTCTCTTTTTTATTTAGCTATTTTGGACAGATGTGTAATTATATAAATTATTTTCATGACGAGTAGTGTCTTCTGCCTGTTGATGAGAATTACTGCAGGCATAAATAATTGAAATTAAGAATACGCCTAAATATATCTTTAAGCTATGAATTACCGTTTGATGAGCCATTTTATATAATAGTCAGATATCAAAACTTGAATTGCTTTGCGGTGTAGCTGATTTCCTGTTGCCCTATAGAAATTTTTTCGCAACATAAAAGAGTACCCTTTTTTCGTTTAACAAAAGCAATCATCATTAATTCATCGCGGGTAAGTTCTGTTTTTCTTTTATTCAACCTGCTGAGGCCTGCTAGTGCGTATAACTGTTTTTCTGCATTTGGCGATTGCAGCCACATAATAAGGCTGTCTTTTTGATTGTTTTTTACATATCGATCAATTTGAGCACTTGCCTGAAGCGATGAAGTAATATACTTACAACTATCGCCGTAAATGATATTCGTTCTGTATAAATCAGATTCATTTATTTCGCATTTGAATAGTTGAATGTAAGCGAGATTTAATTTTGTATATTCAATAGTATCTCTAAAAGTTTCGCTGTTTAAATATAAGTCTTCGCTCCCCAAAAACGAACTTGAATACATCGTATAGCCAATAATGTAATCAACAATCTTATTTTCGATTCTAAGCACACTAATCTTGTATTTAACAGGTTTGGGGATTAGCAATTGTTTGTTATCGTCATTCCGTTTTTTTAAAAACCAGACTCCTTCCTGATGTCTATCGGTAATATCTCTCAAATATTCCCATTCAACATCAAATTCACTGCTGAATTTTGCAAGGCTGTCGGTTAATGTTTTGAATTGACTAAAGTTTTTTGTGCGAAGTGCTTTTTTTATTCCCTCTATTTCATCTGCCCGAAGTACAGATGCTAAACCGATAAATAGTAAAACAAGCAAACATGAATATTTTCGCATGAATTATTCTGTATTGATTCATGTTTGAAGGTACTTTAAAATTTTTAAAATAAAGCACTTATTATGTTGTTCAATGACAGCGGCCAAATTTCTACATTTGCTAAAATACAATCTCACACTATGCAATCCCGCATTTTCAGCCTCCTGTTTTTTGTTACACTCGTATTCAGCGCCTGCAGTTCGCGCAAACCGGTTGCACCTGTTGCTGCTGCAGCCGAAACAGTTGTCGTTACCGGCCAGTTTAAAAGTGTTCAGGGTGTAATGGATCAGTTAAGCTGTTATACTTCCAACGGCGGCTACATTACACAGGCCAGCGGCGAACGTGTGGCCGTAAGCTTTACAAGCGAAGCCGAAATTACTTGTGCGACTATTGAAGTGAAAGGCCATTATATCACCAAAACAATTTCGGGTGATGCAAACAATCCTTGTCCGGCAGGAACGATGAAAATGCTGGAGGTGGAAAGTTATATGTGTAAATAATGGTTTTTGTATTAATGCATCGTCGGGATGTAATTTAATTAAACCGCAGGGGCGCAATTTATATACACCGTAGGGACGCAATGCATTGCGTCCCTACGGTGTATTTTATTTGCAATCGGGATACCAGCCAGTCGGGACGCAATACATTGCATCCCGACTGGTTTTATAAATAGGTAAATAGGCTGGTGAAGAAGCAATACTATGGCTTTACTTCAATAATAATTTCATTAGATTCTAAATTGCTGTAAATCAACGACACCTTATACTTTCCAGGTTTTAGCCGATTTTCCTTTTCGTTTTCGATTGCAGCAAGGTTTGATATTTTACATGATCTGGATAAAGTTTTATCCGGGCCAATTATATAATTAACATCGCTTTCCGAAAATAACTGCGAATGCAATAACTCAAAGCTATTGTATTTCAGCACTGATATTCCTGTTTTTAAATCGTCAATACGCATATATGTACGCCAAAGACCATAATAAGGAAATCCCTTTCGTTCAAAAAGAATTCTTTGCGCAACCTTTGCCGTACTTCTGAGACTAACCGTAATCGGAATATCATCGCCTGCTTTGAAAACAGAACAAGGTATCGTTACATGTACTTTTACATGGGGCGTATCAGCTATTATTAGTGGTGGTGAATCTTGATATATTTCGCTCGGAGAGTAGCTTTTAGATTTATTATTACATGAAATTATAAATAATGAAAATAGAAATACCACCAAAAAAATCAGCAAAACCCGATATGCTTTGATAAAATCAGTTGATCTACATTGATTCATTGCAAAACAGTGTTATTAAGGGTTAGACTAATTTATAATATACTTTCCTCTGAATGTAAATTCTTTAGTTACTTCAGAAATTTTTTCCCACGAATGCACACATCCTGAACAAGTTCTGATAGTTCCTTTTTTACTTTTTACATACTCAATCATCTTCCATTCATCAGGTGTAATTTTTTCTCCTTTTTTACATAATAAATATATTCCCCACACTGCATATACTTGTTTCTGCGAACTTGCCGATTGAAGCCATTTGACAAGTGCTGCTTTATCATTTGCTTCTACATAACTGCTCATTTTCACATATCCATAGGGGGGACTACCTGCAAATCCACATCCATACCCATATATTAATTCATTATCGAACAGATCCTTTTCTTTGATTGCAGCCTTGAATATTGTTTTGAACGATTGGTCAAATTTGTGAAACTCTGCCGTGTCTTTGTAGCTGTCAAGGGTGTCGAAACGAAGGTGATAATCCACTGTATCTCTAACGTTTACTTTCGCAATATACATGTGTCGGATTATATTGTCTCCGCATTTTATTAAATTGATCTTATATTCAAAAATTCTTTCGGCCTTTTGATCGTTTGACTGGTTTTGATAGCAATAAAACGTGCAAATACTTTCTTCATATTGCGGCACTATTTCTCTTTCAAACACCCAGCTTACATCCGAGATGTTTCCAGCTTTTTGAAGACTATCCAGGCTCGAATGCAGTTTGGTTACATAATGGGATCTCAGGATGGATTTTATTGCTTCGGTCTGATTGGCAATAAGCGATTGTGCAAGACAAAAAGCAAGCAGCAGGAGTAAGGGGTGTTTTAGGGTTTTCACAGTATTAAATATAAAGGCTTATTTCAAATCTAATGTCAACTTTCTGTCTGTTTTTCTTTTCTTGAAACCCAAATTAACAGTTGAGATTTAAAATACACAGTTAAATCAACAGGGCGCATTCTTTGCGGCTGTTTATCATCAAAAACATTATACAGCAGCCGCAAAGAACCGGGCTGTCGGCTATAGTTGCGGCACAGCGGCCATGTGCTGCTCGCGCTGCGGTGGCTTCCTCTGGTCGCCTCCTCGCTGCGGCAGCACAAAGCCGCCGCACCGCAAGCTGCCGCCTCCATCCCTTGCGCATTGTCTCCATAAACCTCTTACTTTTGCCCCACACTATGCGCCTGCTTCTCCTTGCCGATGCCGACTCTGCTCACACCCGAAAATGGGCGGTGGGGCTTGCCGCCGAAGGCATTGTAGTTGGCATTTTCAGTTTGCGCAAAAGTACCTCCGACTGGCATCATGCACACAGCAAAATTACTGTTTTCGATGAACACGGCTTGCCGGATGCGGCTTTCTCAGGCTCGGCAGCAGGTAAATTGGTTTACCTGAAAAAAGTGTTGCCGCTGCGTCGGTTAATCAAAACATTTCGTCCGCATCTCGTGCATGCGCATTATGCTACCAGCTATGGCTTGCTGGGACGGCTTTGCGGGTTTCATCCGTTTGTGCTTTCGGCCTGGGGTAGTGATGTGATGAATTTTCCGCAGCGCAATTTCATCAACCGCTTCCTGCTGCGTGGCAATCTCAGCGCGGCCGATGCGGTTTTGGCTACCAGTCCAACCATCAGCAACTACATCAAACAAGTAGTTAACCGCGAAGTCGAAATTACGCCCTTCGGCATTGATGCAGATGTGTTTTGCCGCAAGCCTGTGCAACGCCTGTTTGATGCTGAAACCATTGTAATCGGCGCGGTAAAAGCACTCGAAAAAGTGTATCGCCACGATGCGCTGCTGGCTGCTTTTGCTCAACTGCACAAGCAGCATCCTGAACTTCCGCTGCGGCTCTTGCTTGTGGGCGACGGCACACAGCGCGCTGCATTGGAACAGCAGGCCAATGAACTTGGCATTGCAGCGCTCACCACTTTTGCCGGCCGTGTGCAGTTTGCCGATGTGCCTGAGTGGCACAACCAGCTCGATATTTTTGTAAACATTTCGGCTTACGAAAGCTTTGGTGTTTCGGTGCTCGAAGCTATGGCTTGCGAAGTGCCGGTAATTGTAACCGATACCGGCGGACTGGCCGAACTCGTGCAGCAAAATGTTGAAGGTTTCCGCATTCCGCTTACCGGAACTGCCGAATTGGTGGAGCACTTGCACAAACTTTCGACCGATGCCGCATTACGCCGGAAAATGGGCGCTGCCGGTCGCGCAACCGTTTTACGCAGCTATACCTGGGCCAATAACCTCCGGCAAATGATAGACATTTACAAACGTCTTGCACCCAATTCCGGTTTATGAAACTTCTGCTGCTCACACAATATTTTCCGCCCGAAGTGGGTGCTCCGCAAAATCGTTTGTTTGAGCTTGCCGTGCGTTTGCAGCAGCGAGGTATAGAAGTAACCGTGCTTACTGCTATGCCCAATTATCCGCAAATGGAAATTCACGCTGCCTATCGCGGAAAAAAATATCATTTCGAAGAAATGGAAGGGCTGCGCGTGCATCGTTCTTCGGTGTATGTAACCAAAGACCGCGGCATTGTGAAGCGGCTGCGCAACTACTTTTCGTTTGTGTGGAGCAGCTATTGGTGCGGCCGCCGCAAACTTGAAAAGCAGTACGATTATATTCTCTGTGAAAGTCCGCCGCTGTTTCTCGGCATCTCGGCTTGGATGCTTTGCCGGAATAAAAGCGCAAAACTCATTTTCAATGTGTCCGATCTCTGGCCTGAAAGCGCCGAGAAACTTGGACTCGTAACCAACAAACTTTTTCTCGGCCTTGCACGGCGGCTCGAAGAAGGTTTGTACAAACGTTCGGCATTAATTACCGGACAAACTCAGGGCATTGTGGCCGATATCAAGCGCAGGTTTCCTGAAAAAACTGTTTATTGGCTGCCCAACGGCGTTGATCTGCGCTACTACCGCCACGATGCACAACCACAAGGCTGGCGCGAAAAAAACGGTTTTGCCGCTGATGATTTTCTGCTGCTGTATGCCGGCATCATAGGTCACGCGCAGGGGCTTGAAGTTATTTTGCATGCAGCAGCGCGGCTGAACGAACATAAAAGCATTCATTTCCTGCTCCTCGGCAGCGGCCCGGTGAAAGCTGATTTGTTGGTACTTAAAGAACAACTACAGCTCACTAATGTAACCTTTATCGACACTGTTCCGAAATCGGAAATGCCCGCCATTGTTGCCGCTTCCGATGCTGCCGTAATCCCGCTTCGCCGCCTCGATTTGTTTAAAGGCGCCATTCCTTCTAAAATATTTGAAAACCTTGCCATGAAGAAACCCATTGTATTGGGTGTTGAAGGCGAGGCAAAGGAATTGTTTATCGACGAAGGAAAAGCAGGTGTGTTCTTTACGCCCGAAAACGACGAAGAACTTGCAGCAGCTGTATTGAAGCTGCATCAAAATCCTGAATTGCGTCGCGAACTTGCTGAGAATGCGTTTAATTATGTTCGTGAGAAGTTTAATCGTGATACGATTGCGGAAGGGTTTTATCAGTTGCTGAATAAGCATCACGGCAATTGATTTTTTATTGCGAAAGTGGTTTGAATGTATAGTCC
>JBKDHA010000189.1:0-4156 GCA_046335555.1 Bacteroidota bacterium | reverse complement strand
AAGTAAGTGAAAAAGCATTATTGCCCGACATGGAGCCGGAGCCGTTAAGCTGATTACCGTTGAGCAATTGCTGCGGAATGGTAAGTGTGTTTCCGCTCACGCTTACACGGGCTTTGTGCTGGTTACCAATATCATAAAAGTTCTCAAGCAGCACCTCGGCTGAGTTGGTGGTTGATTTGCTGATGAGAATGGTATAGGTGCTTGAACCTGCCTGTGTGCTGGTTTCGCTGCATGTCCAGCCATCAACCAATTTATCGCGGTCGTCGCTCGGGTTTACCGGTTCTTCATCGGCGCAGCCGGGAATAATAAGGGCAGCGGAAAGCAGAAGACCTGCAAAAAGGATGTTTCTTTTTCTGTTCATTCTATAGCAAATATGGTGAATTTACTTCACCTCTCAAAAGCAATGCCAATAGTGACTATGCTTTTGAGTATATACCCTAAGGCCAGAAAAAGTAACAAAAAAAGAAAATTAAGCTACAGAATTGCGCGCTTCCTCATGTGCCTGCGAATCAAAACGGACAAACATATTGAGCCAAATGTTGCGTGATAAGCGGAAAACGAAAGGGAAACTGAGAATATATATGCCCAAAACAGTAGCCAGCAACAGCGGAAAACCTGCATCGAACCCAAAATAGAGAACGGCTGCAGGAATAAACATCATGATGATGGAAACGGCATAACTTACATACATTGCTCCGTAGTAGAAACCGGTTTCCGGTTCATACAACTGCCCGCAGCAGGAGCAAGACTTGTGCATATCGCCTAATTTGCTGAGGTGATACGGATTGCGGTCAACATACAAATCACCTAAATTGCATTTTGGACATTTTGATGCGAAAATGCTGTACAATGCGCCCTGTTTCATAGCAAACTTTACGATTTAGATGACAAATTTAGTGCAGATCAGGCAGGTGAAATGTGACCGATATCACTTTACCGGAAAACTCAGATTAACTATTCAACATTTGAGTACGCTAAAAGAGCTTATTTTCAAGTTTAATAAAGGTTGAGAGTTGGACTTCAAATGTTATAGTTTCAAGCCTTAACTCATTATCAGTGAAATTAAGCCATACAAACAAACCTTCTTTGGGTGCATAATATTTCAGGGTATGTGGTATTGAAGTGTTGTGTTCGTTAAATCCTTTGAGTTTTTCTTTTACTTCAAACATGGCCGTTGCCGATGTAAGTTTCATATTGCCCAGCACAACCTTGCCCTTGAATGCATTTTTGGGAGCATTTTTATCGGTAAGCAATTGTGACATGAATAGTTCAACCTCACGAACTACATTTTGGTATTCGCTTCCCGGTGCTGGTTTGCGGACAAAAATACCGAGGCTGTCGTAAACATAGATTGTATCGCCAACGGCTACTTTTCTGTTTGGCTGACCTATATTGTCTGTTATTTCCTTTATATCCCAGTTTTTGTTAATGGCTAAATTACCAAGCATTAATTTCGATTTCCGGCAGGAAACATCGGGCGATGCGGGTTGTGAGTTAAAACCGGTGAGCAAAATCAGTAATACAGCAGGCAGAACCCAGATGCGCATAATGTTCAGGATTTATTGGTGCAAGGTAGTATTAATGCCGAAGCGCGGTGGTACTTGTGCATTTTTCAGATTCATTTGCTCTTTGCTGAGGTATTTTAACGCGGAGGTGAAATGGGTGAATAGCCCGGATTGAACAGAGTTGCAGCATTGTTGAGAAAGGTTTCTGAATTCGTAAACTGCTGCAACGGCGCGAAAGCCGGAGCAGGTGTTGGTTTGCTGCACAGGCGGTTCGCTCCGAAAAATCATGATTTCGCGAAGCGTATTCGGCCTGAAACAAGCGAAAACAATATCTATCTTTGATTTGCGTTCCCTTAGAGCCTGTTTAAATTTTATCCTTTGGCCTTGTTATGGCTCATTTTTCCTCATCCTGCGTTACATTTCTAGTCGATATTTGCCTAATATCGCCTTCGAAATGTGCCTTGTCTGAGAAAAAATGAACTCATAACAAATCACAAAAACAAATTTTAAACAGGCTCTTAAACTCACGCCACGCAAAAACTTTTTATGGACCAGGCACAAATACTCTGGGCAGACGACGAAATAGATCTGCTTAAACCGCATCTGCTTTTTTTGAAAGAAAAGGGATATAACGTTGTTACTGCAAACAGCGGCATAGAAGCATTAGACCTTATTGCAAAACAAGAATTCGATATAGTGTTTCTTGATGAGAATATGCCCGGACTTTCGGGTCTTGAAACACTTACCCGCCTCAAATCAATGCGCAATGATTTGCCGGTGGTGATGATTACTAAGAGCGAGGAAGAAAATTTGATGGAAGATGCTATCGGTTCCAAGATTGCTGATTATCTCATCAAACCTGTAAACCCGAATCAGATTCTGCTTTCGCTGAAAAAAATCCTTGATAATCGTCGCCTCATCAGCGAAAAAACAACGAGCGGTTATCAGCAGGATTTCAGGAACATTGGCATGACGCTGAGCGACCGCCTCACGCATGAAGAATGGACAGACGTTTACAAAAAATTGGTGTTTTGGGAGCTTGAGCTTGATAAGTCTGACGACCAGAGTATGAATGATGTGCTGACGATGCAGAAGCGCGAAGCCAATGTAGCGTTCGGAAAATTTATTGAGCAGCACTACATCAACTGGCTGAACGGAAAAGATAAAGATGCGCCCGTGCTTTCGCACACGCTGCTGAAAAACAAGCTTGCTCAGCAACTCGAAAAAGACGGCACTACGTTTTTTGTGCTGATTGATAATTTGCGTTACGACCAATGGAAAATATTGCAGCCGGTGATTTCGCAGTATTTTAAAGTTGATAACGAAGAATTATTTTTCAGCATTCTGCCTACAGCTACACAGTATGCGCGCAATGCAATGTTTGCCGGACTGATGCCTTCGGAAATAGAGAAACGTTTTCCGCAGCTTTGGAAAAATGATGATGACGAAGGCGGAAAGAATTTGCACGAAGAAGAATTTCTCGCTGCAAATCTCAAACGCATTTCGGGCGATGTGAAAATGTCGTACACCAAAATTACCAACTACGGCGCGGGCAAAAAGCTGGTAGAAAGCATCAACAACCTGATGCAAAACAAGCTGAATGTGATTGTGTATAATTTTGTAGATATGCTCTCGCATGCCCGCACAGAAATGGAAGTGATTCGCGAGTTGGCTGATGATGATGCGGCTTATCGTTCAATTACACTTTCGTGGTTCGAGCACTCGCCGCTGCACGATATTATTCGCCTTGTGTCGGAGAAAAAATGCCGGCTTGTAATTACAACAGATCACGGAACGATAAAAGTTACCGAGCCATCGAAAGTAGTTGGCGACCGCAATGTGAACACCAATCTGCGTTACAAGCAAGGCAAGAGTCTTGACTATGTGAAGCGCGATGTATTTGAAGTTCGCAATCCGGCCGATGTTTTTCTGCCCAAGAACAATGTAAGTTCGGCCTACATTTTTGCCAAGCAGGATATGTTTTTTGCGTATCCGAACAACTTCAATCACTATGTAAGTTATTACCGGAACACATTTCAGCACGGCGGCATATCGCTTGAGGAAATGATTATTCCGTATATCACATTGAGTCCGAAATGAGCCGCTTTATAACCGCGCCGCTTTCGCTTACCGAACTTCCCGCCGCTGCCGCACAGCTTTTAGCTGCATTTCCGGAGCGGCGGGTTTTCGCATTTCACGGGCAGTTGGGAGCGGGCAAGACTACATTTATAAAAGCACTGTGCGCCGAGCTTGGTGTGCAAAGCAATATGTCGAGCCCGTCGTTTGCGTTGGTCAATACTTACGAAAGCAGCCGCGGCCCGGTGCATCATTATGATTTGTATCGGCTGCGTTCGGCGCAGGAAGCTTTTGATGCAGGGCTGGAAGAAGATGTGTGGAGCGGTGAATATTGTTTTATTGAATGGCCGGAGAAAGCTTCGGAGTTGTTGCCTGATGATGTGGTGGAGGTGTTTTTGGAGATTGTTGGGGAGTTGCGGGTTATTGAAGAGAGGTAAGAAACTGTTTAAAAATTATCCTTCGACTTTGTTATGTCCCATTTTTCGTCATACTTCGTTGACTTTTTTGCCCAGATCATCTCCGATATGCGCTGCAAAAGTCGCCTCGTCTGACAAAAAATGGCCTCATAACAAAAT
>JBKDHA010000188.1:0-12447 GCA_046335555.1 Bacteroidota bacterium | reverse complement strand
CCCCCCCCATCACCCCCCCCCCCCCCCCCGCCCCCGCCCTCGCCCCCCCCCCCCCCCCCCCACCCACCACAACCGAGAAAATAGAATGAGGCCGTTTGAGGTGGTATGCCGTGTTTCGGAAATCTATTGAATGGATATATGTTTTGTGTAGTATGCGGATATTGGATCGTTTGTATATAATCAGCAGGTTATGTTTGTTTTGAAGGGGTTGTTTGCAGTAATAAGAGTTGCGTATATTTGAGAGTTATGGGTAAGCGGGCGGACAGACATCGTCCTGACAAATAAATATTTAAAAAAGAAAATATGTCAAAGAATTTTGGAGCGGTAATCGGCATCGTTGTAGCCATAGTAATTATTTACTTACTAGTCGACAAGTTTAAGTTAGAAGAAAAAGTAAAGGAATTACAGAAAGAAATCGATGAAAACGAGGACATGAATAAAGAAATAAGAACCCGTTTATCTGAGTTAATTCATAACAATAAGGACATAGACCCTAAAATCTCAGCTGAGTTGGGACAAATAGTCGCCCTTCTTGAAATCAAGCAAGATACTTCTGCAGTAATGAAGCTTGCAAAAATTATCGAGAACCTCTTGAAAGAATTGTACAAAGGTGACACTGAATTAAAAGAACTGTCAAAGACTAACGGGAGGAAAACTCCTGTTTTTGCTGATCATTTGGAACACGCCAAGAATAAAAAAGTAATCTCGCCGGAGGACTTTCACTTGCTCTCTGTAATGAAAATCATCCGAAATGAAGAAGCACATGATTTAGCAGTACATAAAGACAAATCTAAAATTATCGCCGCCTTTATTACGGGACTCGGCCTCATTTTGGCTCTGTGCCGAATGCTAAAGAAAAAATCCTTAGGATCTGAACTTACTTAACTATTCAGACAGAGAACTTTTAGTGTCATTAATATCAAAAAGCAAAATCAATATGGGACTATATAATTATCAACTAGAAAGACTTCCTGCTCCGTTAAACAATAACCGTTGCTTTATTTGTGACAGCAGTATGACACCGTATAACAAAGACCCCGAAATGGACGCCTTTCAATATAAATGTAGCAATTGTAATTCGAACGTAATTATTGAAATTAGCGGATCTCTTCTCGCGTCAAGTTTATACGAGCGCCTTCGCAACAATCCGACCGCAAGACAAAATATTAGAAGGCAAATTGAACAAAGAACACAACAAAGTTTTCCTATTACAACAGCTTTTACTTCGAGTTTTATCTAAGAATGGATTTTCCACAGAAATATCATTCATCAGACTACGTCAAATGGCATCATTTGCAAAAACCAAGTGATGTAGATTTACCGCTCAAAATAGACAATCTTCGAGATGAACTTGAAAAATCCGCAGCCGAAGATTTAAAACTTTTGCAAGAAGTATTTGAATATTTCTTCGAATACGCAAGAACTGAATACAAAACTTCAAAAAACGAAGAGACGAAGTATCAAGCTGCCGATAAAGTTGATTATAAAAAAACTTCTTCCATTATTAATAAGCTTTGGAGGATCTATAAAAACAAGAATAAATTTATTCCTCTTGCTAATATCAGATCAGAAATAACCGATTTAATTCGTACTGAAATAGTCAGTGATACATTGACCTCTTGCCGCTTCTTAGCCGAAAGACTTAATATTCAAAATATACACAACAAAGATTTAAAGACTAAGTGCGAAAAAGCTATCAAGGACATTTCGTTTGAGCCGGAAATGAAAATGGCTTCAGGTTATTTTGCTTATCACATTTTAGTTCACTTTGCCGACGGAATAATAATTGAAGTTCAAATATATTCTGCCATAAGTAAAAAATGGAGAGATCTTTCTCATACTTTATATGAAATCGTTAGGGACTCGCCTATTGATCACGACTTCGGTTCTAAAGAAAGTCGACTTATTTCACTTGGACATCTTTTTCATTTAGCAGAGTGCGAAATCGAACGACTTCAAGAAGACTTTAATAAAATATCTCCGAAAAGTTCATAGGCAGCCTATATGAATGTATTAACTGCGTGCGCCCACCATACCCATAACAGCGGTCTTGCGACCATTTTTTGCGTGTTAAAGCTCAAATGCATAACTAGGACTTAGCAAAAAACGGCGCAAGGCTGCAAACTGTTACAAGAAATACACACAACAAAGAAAATGAGAGCATCAAAAGTAAAATATAGCAAGATCCAAATCGACAATATGTTTCGACAGGGGTACAAGCTTGCTTTTGATAATAAAGAGAAAAAGAAAAAATGGAACGACATTTTTGCGCTTTGGTATTGTGCTGCAACAAATGGACATGTGAGAGCTCAATTTTATTTAGGGACTTGCTATGACCACGGACATGGAACTAAAAGAGATTTACAACGTGCATTTGATTGGTATTTAAAAGCAGCAAAAGCAGGGCATCAAGATTCACAATATAATGTTGGCTTCTTTTACGGACATAACGAACTTGGGAACGAAAATCACAGGAAAAAAGTTTATTGGTACACCAAAGCGGCTAATGCCGGATTATATGATGCACAAAGGGATTTGGGTTATGCATATTTCTACGGTGAAGGCATTAGAAAAGATGTTAATAAAGCAGTTTATTGGTACAGAAAAGCCGCAAATAAAAATGACGACAAAGCAATTTATAATTTGGGACTTTGTTATAAATATGGCGACGGGGTTATCAAATCAAAACGTTGGGCAAGATATTATTTCGTTAAAGCAGACAAGCTTGGGCATAAGTTAGCAAAAGGTCAATTAAAACGACTTGATAAAGAATAAAAAGCAGACACGAAAACATATTTTAAACCCCCAGCTCAAACCACAACATTCGTTATACAAACAAACTAAAGAAGTACATTTGATTTTAGTGCTTCGGTTTGCGCCCCGAATGTTCCTCCGAAGCCAGAGCCAATGTTAAGAGAAGTATAAACCAATTAAAAACAGAACCAAGATGTTAAAAACGATGAAATTTCTAACAGCACTGCTGGCAATTATTTTTTTGACCTCATTTACCGACAAGAACACGAATGAATTTATAGGAACATACGGTGTTTCTGCGTCAGATCCTTCTCAAATAAAGCTGACGATTAATTCGGACAACACATTTTATTACCAAGATTTTTCTGCACCCGACAAAAAGATTATCATAAAAGGCAATTGGACAATAAAAGGTAAAAAGGTGCTTTTAAAAGACAATGGCACCAACGGCAAGTTTCATGATGTTTGGACAATTTTAGAAGACGGAAAAGTAGCCAAATCCCGTAAAGGACTAACGTATTACAGGCTCTGCAGAATAGACGGTTAGAAAACGGGCTTTAACAGCACCAGCAGGAATAGGGCTTTGGGTTTTTGGTAATTCCGATAATTTCGGGGTTGAATTCTGCATCCATTTTTCTGCTTTGTAACGCAACTCAAGCTCAACGATTACCAAACTCCAGGAACGGCTCAAATTTCTCCTTCAGCGCACACCAATTTCACACAAAAACAGTTTCTTTGGAAACTGAACCACCGCTGATGATTAACAATACAAGCCGGATACCCGAAAAAGCGATTGTTTTGCTCGTTTTTCTCTTCGGCATCTGGTATTTCTGCTTTCGCATACTTGGCTACGGGCTGGAGTACATTCCCGGCGATCTGGGCGATTCGCGCTTCATAAACTACCTGCTGGAGCATGGTTACACATGGCTGAGCGGCAACACCGATTCGTTTTGGACGGCGCATTTCATGCATCCTTTTCAGAACAGCATTGCCCTGTCGGACCCGATGATTGGGACACAAGTGTTTTACGCTCCGTGGCGTGCCGCCGGTATTGGTGCCGAAACCGCTTATCAGTTGTGGTGGATTTGCATTTGCACGCTTAACTTCTGGGTGGCTTACTGGTCGTTTAACAAGGTGTTTCGCAATAAACTGTTGGCGGCTTTGTTGGCGTGGGTATTTGCGTTTTCGGTTTTTAATTTGGGGCAGCTTAATTATATGCAAATGATTATCCGCTTTCCGGTGGCACTTGCATTTTACTCGGCATATCGGTTTACGGCGCAGACCTCGCTCAAATACTTCGGCATTTATTGCTTTGCTGTTGTGTATCAGTTTTACTGTGTGCCTTACACCGGGTTTTACCTGTTATACTTTTCGCTGCTGTTTATTGTGGTTTACCTGTTTGTTACAAAAGCAATGGGTAAAACACTGCGCAGCTATTTTAACAGGCAAACGGTGTTTAAAACCCTGGGCATAGTTGCACTGTCGGCAGTGCTTCTTGCGGTATTGCTGGTTCCTTATGCGGCCATGTCTGAAACGGTTGGCCTGCGTTTGTACAAAGAAGTAGTGCCCAATGTTCCGGAGCTGAAATCGTATTTGCTGGTACACGAATCATCGGTGCCGTGGCGGTTTCTGTTTAACCGTGTTCGCACACCGGGAGAAGCGTGGTGGTTGTATTATTTGTTTCCGGGAATGTTGTTGCTGTTAACGCTGGTGTTTTCGGTGTTTTTTCTGGGGTACAAATGGCTGAAAAAGCAGGAAGTACAGCCGCTGCTGAAAACGGGAATTATTGTGTCGGCAATAATTTGTTTGCTGCACTTGCGCATTGGCGATAACGCAACACTTTACGCACTCATTTTTAAATTGCCCGGCATAAACAGCATGCGCGTGTTAAACCGGTTTATGCATGTTGAGTTGTTTTTGCTGTTGCTTATTTTCGGGTTTTTTGTAAGCCGGCTTAATTACAAGCTGCTGCCGGTGTTGTTTCTGGCGGTTGTGCTTGATAATAGTTTTGATCCGGCGCACCTTCAGCGAGAGTCGAAGCAAGCACTTGTGAAGCGAAAAGAGCAACTCATCAGCGCAATAAAAAAGCACGAAGGTTATGAGCAAAAAATGCTTGCCGTTGTAGATACGTTAGCGCCGGCCTATCAAACGCACATTACCGCAATGCTTGCAGCACAGCAGTTGGGAATGAAAACCATAAACGGCTATTCCAGTTACTGCCCCGATGCATTTGGCGATTACTTTACCACCTGTTCGGCAAACGGTTTAAACAAATGGTTGCACAACCAGCAGCTAAAGCCCGAAGAAGTGCTGATACTGAAAACAGCCCCAACCAATGAACGTTAAAGCGATACTGTGTTAGTTTATTCCGTTTAAAAAAGATACGGTGTTTGTGTTGCGTAAGGAGAAGTAATAGTTTTTGATTGAATTAGAATGCTGCAACGCAAATCGAAAAACAATGTTGAACGCCACGCAACAATCCCGCAGACGAATCAAAACACAACACGGGAACAATTAAAATTCAGAAATCTTACAGACCTCTCTACATCCTATTTCCCGCAAGAACCACATAAAAATTGCCCAGCATATACAGGATAAATACCAGACAGATATTTCGTTGAAAAACAGGAATACGACTCGTTTCTGTCTTGCTTTCTGGTGATAGCAATTGCTTATATTTGAGTGTCTGCGGCAAGTGTAGGCCCCACTCAACTATTATTGCTTAACCAACAAACAGACATTGAAAAACATCCTAACAATAGCTCTCGTTTTAACTTGCGGACATTGTTTCGGACAGAATTTAGTTGCAAATCCAAGTTTTGAGCAACACACACTTTGCCCGACCGGATCGAATCAACTTAATTACAGTTTGAACTGGAGTTCGTTTGGAAACAGTCCTGACTACTTTCATAGTTGTGCAACAACATTGGGAATGGGAACTCCAAATGCGATGTGGGGTTATCAGGTTCCGCATTCAGGCGAGGCATACTCCAGCGTGGTGACTTATAGTGCGAATGCTGATTATCGAGAAATAATTGGCAATACGCTTGCTTCTAATCTCTTAATCGGCGAAAAGTATTTCTTCTCCTTTTATGTAAACTTTGCTTTTGAGCCATTATCAGCAGGCCTAGCATCGAATAAAATTGGACTAAGGTTTTCAACAACACCTTATTCAGGAATTAATCCTGCGCCAATAAACAATTTCGCACACTTTTATTGTGATTCAATTCTTTCAGACACGCTTCTTTGGGTTAAAATTTCAGGGTCGTTCATTGCCGATTCTGCTTATGCTTACTTAGCAATCGGCAATTTTTTTCTTGACAGCTTAACGGATACGCTTCACGTTGGAACGGCATTACCTGTTTATTCGATGTATTACATTGACGATGTTTGTGTTTCAACAGACTCCATTTACAATGAATTATGGACAGGAGTAGAAAATATTGGTTCTGCAAGTGCCTTTGCTAATGTGTTTCCCAACCCCTTTTCCAATCAACTCAACATCTCTGTTTCGGGCAATGAGCAAACAACAGTTTCTCTTTACAACACGCTTGGACAGCAAGTATTGCAACAGACATTTATAACCGCTACGACAATAAGCACAGAGCAACTTGCTGGCGGCATTTACTTTTACGAATTGCGCAATAACAAAGGAGCAGTTATGAAAGGAAAAGTTCTCAAGCAATAGCCGGAGAAAAGCAACAGCAGTTCACTTAGCCTTTATTACAACAATGCAAAGCAGAGGGATGTTGTCAGACTATAACAACTCTATGAAACACGAAGAAATAAGAATGACGCTGAGCATTCTTGAAATGGGGAAATTTAAAGCTATTATTACACTCAAAAAACAGGTTGAGCCAATCATCGCAAAAGTTAAAGATTTTGAGTACAAGTGAGGCAAAACAAAGGTGCGACTCAAGAAAAAGCGATAGCACAGTATTTTCACATGCATGACAATCGGAACTACTAGAACAACAAGGCCAAAAAAGTTATATATAACCCTATGAAACACCTACTAACACTAGTTATCGCACTTTTTTGTACGGCCACAGCTTACGCAGACTGTGCAGCGACAGGACTTTGGGTTTTTCCAAGCGGACAAACAATTAACCCAAACTCCATTTTTATTCTAAATGGCTATGCACATAGCCAAAGAGTAATCCCGGAGCTTAACAAAAAGCACAGTATTTATCTTAAAAGCGGAATAAAAAAGATAAGGCTTGTTGTAACTGAAATCTGTGTTGGGCAATACAGAATCACACAAGCTGTGTTGAAGCCCGAGAAAGAGTTAGAAGCAGGACGTGAGTACACAATGCATATTGATAATTTGTCAGAAAATGAACGACTGAACAGATACAACAGCGCAACTGCAAAGTATGAGCCTGTAACCTATAAGGTTGTTTCAGATAAAGACCTTGAAAAGCCACAGCTTTCGGCTAAACCAATAGAATTGAAAAAAACACTTGATTTTTATGGCTGCGGACCTTCAACTTACGTTGTGTTCAGTCATCCGGCAAAAGACAACTCAGAAATTATTGTGAAGACAACAGTAAAAAATCTAAAAACAGGGAAAGAAACAACCTTCTACATAGTACCGAACGGAAACGAAATAAGTGTAGGTCACGGTATGTGTTCGGGTGCATTTGACTTTGATGATGGTGATAACTATGAAGTTGAATTTTCATTTATGGATAGTTCGGGAAACAGTACAAGTTGGACGGGTGAAAGAATAAAGTTCACAAGGCCGACAAAGCAAACCAACCGCATTGATTAATAGAAAAGAGATGCTTGATATTGGTTAGGTAATACGGTTACTGACTAAGAAAGCAAGAAATCCACAATCGGAAAACCTAACCCCCAAACAGCATCACAATAAATGACCAGCAAAAACTGCCTCAACTGCGGAAAAGAGTTAACAGATAAATTTTGTTCTGGTTGCGGACAGAAAGCGGATACGCATCGCATTACGTTCAGGCATTTTATCGCGCATGATGTGCTGCACGGTACACTTCATCTTGAGAAAGGAATTTTATTCACGGCCAAACAGGCGTTGATCCGCCCCGGACAAGCAGCTCTCGATTACATTTCAGGTAAACGAAAGCGATATTATAATGTGTTTTACCTGATATTGCTAACCATTGGTGTAATGCTGTTTACACGCAATATTGAGGACTATTTTTATGGTTCAGGCGGGGAAGTTGTGCCAGACAAAGTTTATCTGAACGAGGCCAGCAAAAAAATGGATCAATTGTTTTCGCAGAAAAGCAAAATTATTCTTTTGCTTTTTGTTCCGCTTTCGGCATTCAACGGCTTTGTTTTATTCAGAAGAAGAAAGCTGAATCTGAGCGAACATTTTATTTTATCGGGAATGATATTGTTGGGGCTTCTGTTGCTGACAACATTCGCCAATATTTATTTTATTTTTAATAACCTGTTTGATTTAAGCGGCACAATTGCCAGCTGGGTTGTAACGGCTGTACTCATGGCTTATGTGGCTTTTGCATACGTCAATGCTTTTAGCGGTGATTATACTAAACTTGGAATCGCTTACAGAGTATTGTTGTATTTCACCTTCGTTTTTCTTGAGGTAATCATTTTATTTTTCATTGCTTACGGGTTTGTGTCTAATTGGAAATTTGGAACAATCAGCGTTTCTCCTTTTGGATAAGTTCTATAATTTGTGTGTCGGGTGCTTTTTGCATAAACCAACGGCAATTGGCTTCGGCCGATTTGGGTTTGAATGCCGGGGTGTTTAAGAAAAAAAGCAACGATTGAATTGCTAATTTATCCAGTGCATTTTTGATGCAGCCAATAACATAAAGGTGTAAATTGGTAAAAGCAATAGCATGAACGAATTGGAGTTTTACAATATCGACCTTGAAGAGATTAGCGATGTGCTCGTTAAAGCTGAATCGTCGTTTAACATTAAGTTTAAGAAAAACGAGCTTGCGCAGATAACAACCTTCGGGCAACTCTGCGATCATATCTCAAACAAAATTCAGCTTAGCCATACAGAAGACTGCACAACGCAGCAAGCATTTTACAAACTGCGCGAAGCCCTTGCTGCAGCACTGCAGATTGACAAACAAACCATTTTGACCGACACAACCCTTGACAGCCTTTTACCCCGGAAAAACAGACGATCAACAATCAAGAAGACAGAGCAGCATTTAGGTTTTAACCTCAACCTGCTGCGGCCAAGTCATTGGCTTTCGGGAACGCTTGCCGTTCTGTTTCTGGCTTCACTTGTTGCGCTTTTCTTTAATTGGCAAATCGGACTTTTCGGATTGGTCGGTACAGCCACAGCATTATGGCTCGCGCATAAAACCGGCAAAGAAATGGACTTGCTAACCGTTGGAGAATTAGCAGAAATAATGACCAGAGAAAACTATATGAAAGTAAGACGAAACCCAACAACCGTTAACAAAACAGAAATTGAAAAAGTGCTGACAGACTTGTTCAGTAACGACCTTTCGTTAGACAAAAGCAAGTTAACGAGAGAGGCGAAATTTGTTAAACGTTGAGCTGAGGCATTTTTGAAAATATTAGCCGAAACAAGCAAACGGCTGCCACATTACGCCCTTGCAGGTATTTATCCCTGATTAGCCAACAAACGAACACATTAAAAATACTGGTAAAAACAGGGTCATATTGATATTAAATGGACAGGATCAGAGAAGATCGGTTTCAAAGAATTTTACCAAACGAGCGCTGCGAAATATCAGCTAAAACGGTTCTTTGATTTCGTCTTAGTTTGTTTTTATTCTCAAATAATCATCTATACTTTAGCGGCTGTCTTTTTATTCCAATCTTCTCACCTTTAAGCCTTTGCGCGCTATTTAATTTCGCGCAAAGACGCAAAGGCGCAAGGTTTTATTATGCACTAAAGCATATAAATAAATCAAACCAACATAAACAACCAATCTGTTTTGTCTCAATGCGTATTTTGATTTATGCACAGCAGTGCATTACGCAATGGCTTTTAATGCAAAACCATGAGCTTACAGAAACAGCAAAAACACTTATATTTCGCACCTGATAAAAACACGCCGGCAGTGTGTGCCGCGTGCAAATCATCATTCAACACACGAGATCGTTATTATGACAAGAATACTGTCGCTGCTGTTTTTCTGTTCCGGCGTTTCGGCCATTATTTACCAGATTGTATGGCAACGTGTGCTGTTTGCCTCTTTCGGAACAGATATTGAGTCCATCACCATCATTGTATCGGTGTTTATGCTGGGGCTTGGTTTGGGTTCGCTCATTGGCGGGGCCATGTCTAATGCCTCGGAGAAAAAGCTCATCAACTATTTCATTTTCTTTGAAATGTCTATCGGGCTTTTCGGGCTCATCAGCATTCCGCTTATTGAGTACATCAGTCAGGCCACGCTGAATTTATCGGGCGGGTGGT
Organism: Bacteroidota bacterium; assembly: GCA_046335555.1. Taxonomy (GTDB): domain Bacteria; phylum Bacteroidota; class Bacteroidia; order Palsa-965; family Palsa-965. Next base: position 2,282 of record JBKDHA010000188.1, on the reverse strand, counting down.
GGTTGCCGTTTATTGTGTTTGCCATTCTGGTCATTCCCACTTTTGCAATGGGCGCCACGCTGCCTGTGCTAGTGACTTACCTGTTTAAGCAAACCAAATCGGTAGGCAATTCGGTTACGCGGCTGTATTACATCAACACATTAGGCTCGGCTATTGGCTGTTTGGTTACGGTGGGCATTTTGTTTGTCATCGGCACACGGCAGTCAACCATATACGCCGCCGCGCTGCTCAATTTCCTTATTGCGTTGCTCACCTACATTTACTCACGTAAAAAACCCGCCACAGTATGACGCTCCGACTTGCGCTGATCATTTCGTTAATTGCCGGTTTTGTGAGCATCAGTATGGAAATCGTTTGGTTTTCGATACTTGGCTATATGTTTAAGGGGCATGCGTTTACGTTTGGCGCTGTGCTTTCGCTGGTGCTGTTTGGCATTGCGTTTGGCGCCAAGTATGGCTACCGCGCCGTAAACAAGCCCGGAGTAAATGTGCTTCAGCTTATTTCGAAATACCTGCTCGTGGGCGGACTGTTTAATTTTGCCGGCTTTCCGATTATTGCCTGGCTCATGACGTTTAGCAGTGCGTTTGCGGCATTGCTGGCCATTAATGTGGTGGTGGTATCGGGTTTGCTGGGCTGTATTTTTCCGCTGCTCTGCCACCTTGCTGTTTCGCAGCAGGAGCAAAGTGTAGGGCGCCAAACCTCGCAACTGTATGCGGCAAACATTATTGGCGCTACTACCGGGCCGCTTATTACAGGCTATATTCTGTACGATCTTTTCTCTATCGAGCAAATCATTACCGGCCTTTGCGTGGTGTTGTTGCTGCTGTCGTTTATGCTGCGGCTGCGCAGTATGGGAACAGCTCCCAAGCTCAAAAGCGCCGCCACTTACGTTGTGCTGCTTGCCGGCGTGGTGCTCACGCACAATATGCTGTACACGCATTTTCTGGAGCACATCCACTACCAGTCAACATTCGACCAAGGCAAGGTGTACAAGCATAAACTGCACAACCGCAGCGGCACATTAACGGTTGACCAGCAAGACCGCATGTTTGGCAGCGGCGCGTATGACGGCGCTTTCAATACAGATCCGTCTGAATACAACATCAACACTGTTGACCGCGTGTATATGGTAGGCTCCATGCACCGCAAGCCGGAGCGTGTGCTGGTAATTGGTCTCAGCACCGGCTCGTGGGCCAAAGTACTTTCCGACTACGAGCATGTGAAGGAAATGATCATTGTGGAAATCAACCCCGGCTACCTTGAAATTATATCAAAGTATCCGGAAATCGCCACCCTGCTCACCAACAAGCGCGTGAAGATTATAATTGACGACGGCCGCCGCTGGCTCAAACGCAATCCGAACGAAAAGTTTGACCTGATCGTAATGAACACCACCTATCACTGGCGGCAAAACAGTACCAACCTGCTTTCGTATGAGTTTTTGCAATTAACCAAAACCCACCTCAACAAAGACGGCGTGCTGTACTGGAACACCACCAAATCGCAGGATGTGGTTTATACTGCAGCGCATGTGTTTTCGAATGTTAGCACTTACGGCACCATTGTAGCGGCCAGCGACAGTCCGTTTAACCTTACCGAAGAAGAGCGGAAAGCCAATTTCTTAAAGTTCCGCCGCTTTGGCGAGGTGCTGTTTACACAGGAAAAATTTGTAAACCGCGGCAATCAGCTCATGAACACACCACTGCCCAATCTTCATGATTCTATTCTGAAGCAGAACCTCTGGCTCATTACCGATAACAACATGGCGGCAGAGTATAAAGTGGATATTTGGGCGATGTTGTATGATATTACGCCGGTTGGGGCGGAGAAGAAGTAAGGGCGCACGGGTTCATTGCAGCCAGGATTATTCTGTTAAGCCCATTAAAAAGAAGGAATTGTTTGTGAGTTAACGAAGCTGGTTTATTTTTGCAGCAAACTCCCGTTAACCCTAAAACATGAAAAAACTTCTTCTGCTTTTATTCATGGCCGCTGCCGTGCCGGCCTCGTCGCAATGGTTTGTTCAGATGCACTTAAACGGATCGCATATCGGACAGTTGCAGCCGTTTCAGCGAAGTGTTATGCCGTTTGGCTATGGACTTTTTGGCGGTCTTACCTTATCGCCCAAAGTTTTCTTTTATGCAGGCATTAATGCCGTGTTTTTTGGCCGCGACAAATTCACCGCAACAGCAGAGCCGCGCAATGCTTTTCCGGTACTGCCCGTGCTGCCCATAGTAGTTGAGCGAAAAATCAGAAACATAAGTCCCGAATTGCGCCTGCGCTAT
>JBKDHA010000187.1:0-21700 GCA_046335555.1 Bacteroidota bacterium | reverse complement strand
AAGCTCGACGGATTGCATATCGAAGAAGTAGTTTCAAAATAACCGAATCTCAAATTCAGTTCAGCCCTGAAAGCACATTGTTTTCAGGGCTGTTTTTTTCTGATCAAGTATTACGTTGTTTTCGTCGCCCGGCAGTTACCTTTGTGACATGAAACAAGCGTTTCAGTTAAAAATCCCGGCGTTACTCTATGCTGCCCGCATTATTCTCGGCTGTCTTATTACCTGGTGGTCGCTGTTTTATCTCACAGATACCAAGAAAATTTGGGCTATCATTTCGGTCATCATTGTTTCCGAGCCCGATTTTACGAGCATCCGCCAGAGCATGGTATCGCGCATTATCAACACCATTACCGGCTGTGCACTGGGCTTGATTTTCATTGCACTTTTCGGACTTAATTTCTGGTCAATGATTGGTGCAGTAGGCGCATCGGTGCTGGTAGCTGTTTCGTTTCCCAATTACCCTTCAAGCTGGAAATTAGCGCCGGTTACGGTTATCATCATCATGATGCCCGTGCTTCCCGATAATTACAACTGGGACGATTCACTGCTCACCGCGCTTATGCGTACCGGCGAAGTACTTTACGGAAGCTTTGTAGCTTTTGCGCTGGGCTGGCTGTTTACGGAGTTTTTTAAGAAGCGGTTTCCGTTGTTTGAGAGTGACGGGAAAGGGGATAATGAGTGATGGGGGACTAAATAGGTTTGAATATTGTTTCTGGATCTTCTGAAAATAATCTGCTGTAAAACTCAACCAAATATCTATCAGTCATACCTGCAATAAAATCACAAATAAGTCTCTTTCGTCCTTTAATGGTTATATTATATAATCTACGAAAATCTAATGGTAATAATTCATGGCCACGACCATTTTCAAGTGCCTTAAATACATTAGTAACAATATCTTTTCCTCTATATTCAGCTATTTTCAATTTAGGTGAATTAATCTGATATTCATAGGTAAGTCTTTTGAGAATTTCTATTTGAATTCTAGGAATATTTTGCATTTTTAATTTCCAAAATGCAGGAATTTCTCCTGACGTATCAATAGAAATAGCATTGATATAACTATCGATAAGCACCGAAGTCAATCTTGTTCTTGAATATCCATTTTCACAAATGTCTTTAGAATATTCATAAGCCTCCTCTATATTATTGTGCTTATCACCATCATAGGTAGAATACAGACGCTTAAATACTGTTCTTAATATACTGATAATAAACTCCTTATTAAAAGGAGTCTTTTGATCTTCAATTATGATATTTTTTTCGTTATCAATAATATCACTAATACTTTTTCCTACTCGGTTTATTACCCCATCAATAATTTCCTGATCTAATTTAACCAAATCTAATGGAGTATAGAAACCCGCTTTAAATCCGTCTTCTAAGTCATAAGTTGAGTATGCAATATCATCGGCAATATCCATAATTTGACATTCTATTGTCTTGAATTTTAACCGATTAGAGCCAGACTCTAAATTACTAACATAGGACTCCCATTTATCATTAGTAACATATTTTTTAATATTATCAACAATTACTTTTTCTGTGTAATAATAACCTTTAACTGGTTGAATCGAATCACTATCTGTTTTTCCACTTTTCCTTAACTCTTTATGAAGATGTTCGCGCTCTTCACGACGAATTGGAATACTCTGATCATATTTAAGTACTGAAGCAAGTGTTCGAAATGTTAAATTGAGGCCAATTCGTTCATCAGAATCATCTTCAGGATTGAAACCATAGGTATGTTTATATAATGAATTAAAGTCCCGCTTTTCCAAACGTGTTAATATCCTAAGAGTTTGTGCATTACCTTCAAATCCGCCATCATCAAGCATACATTCATCCAATGCTTCTTCTCCTTGATGACCAAATGGAGGATGACCAAGATCATGAGCTAAAGCAGCAAATTCAACAAGATCTGTATTTAATAATAATCCTTGTATTTCGTCATTAGATAAGCTAGCATTTTTCATTTGCTCACTAATGTCAATATTCAGCTTCAATGCTATTGATTTTGCAATTTGAGCTACTTCTATTGAATGAGTAAGGCGATTGCGAAAAAAATCATTTTCGTAAGATGGAAATAATTGAGTCTTTCCTTGTAAACGCCGAAAACTGGGAGAATGCACCAATCTAGCATAATCTCTTCGCCATACAGACCTAGATTTGTTTGGCTCATCTTGAGACCCATCTGATTTCAATATTGGCTGTTGCCTTTTATCATCAGACCCACTGATATACATTTTTTTTACCATTTGAGAATGGACTAAAAGCTATCTTAATAATAAATGTAATTCTATTTTTTATTTGTAGCTAGATTATCAGATGCGCCTTCTATTTGACTGGTCGCTTCTGATGCTTGAATTGATTCGCGTGTAGATCGCACAATCTCTTTCATTTCATCCATTGACTTATGGACTGGTGCATTAAACGCTGTAAACATTTCTAGTATTTTAGGATTTACAGTTTCCATAGGATCAATTGTTATCATAATTTATTTTTTAACGATAAAGTTAATGGGATTTGTATTCGAATGTCAAATTAAAGTTGACTTCTTTTTTCCTCAAATAAGAGTTAATAAAAAACTTACATCCCTCAAAAATCTAATCACACTATACTTGCAATTACTTAAGGGTATCCCAAAAACAAAAATCCCGCAATCTCAAGATTGCGGGATTCTCTTACCAAGTGGTTCGAGTCAGAATCGAACTGACGACACAAGGATTTTCAGTCCTTTGCTCTACCGACTGAGCTACCGAACCAGCTTTGTCGGGGCTGCAAATGTACACACAAAATTGATTTTGCAAAAAAATATCGTTTTTCTTGGCTAGATAATTCTCTCACAGGCTATTAAAATCGCCTTTTCTTTGTTTTGCCTTGTAAATCATGTTAAAATACAGCACAATAGCACCGGCTGTGTTTACCTTTGCCCCCTAAACTCTGGTTTTCTGCATGTCTTGGAACCTTATTCTCGACTTCGGCAATACACATTTAAAGGCCAGTCTTTTCTTCGGTGGTGAACTGAAAGAGCATCATACACTTGAAGCTCCGACCGCCGAGGCTGTGCTTGAAATTGCGGGCGGAAAGCCTGTAGGCGCGGGCTTACTAGCCTCGGTGCGTACCGACGACGCGGGACTGGAACAAGCACTTTCCGAATTTTTCCCGGTACACCGGCTCTGGCCGGGCTCCGAATTGCCGCTGCAAAACCACTACGCCACACCCGAAACATTGGGGTACGACCGCATTGCGGCATCGTGTGCGGCGGGGCAACTTTTTGCGGGGCGTCCCGTCTTGGCCATTGTGGCAGGAACTTGCATTACATACAATTTCACCACCGCCCGGTGTGAGTTTCTGGGCGGAGCCATTTCGCCCGGCATACACATGCGCCTGCGGTCGATGCACGAATACACCCAAAAACTGCCGTTAGTAAGCCCCGAAGGCGAAACAGCTTTCCCGGCCAACGCAACAGAAACCGCCCTGCGCACCGGAGCTGTGCATGGAGCACGCGCCGAAATTACCGCCCTGTTCGAAGAACTCCGCACCACTTACCCCGATCTGGCAGCCGTAATTGGCGGCGGCGATGCCGTGCTTTTGGCAAACGGGCTGAAAAATGACATCTTTGCACGCCCGTTTCTGGTTCAGGAAGGGCTCAACCGCATACTCGAGTATCATGTATCCAAACTTCCGCGCTGAGCGCACATTACTTTTTTGCTTTTTTGCTATTCTGCTTTCAGGCATTACACTCCGGGCGCAAGCCCCCGCTTCACTGCAAACTGTTTCGCCCTACTCGCGTTTCGGTTTGGGTGAAATAAATAATATGTCAGGACCGGTAAACCAAGGGCTTGGAGGCGGCGGTATCGGATTGCGCAATGACTCGCTGCTGCCGCTGTATATCAACCACGCCAATCCGGCTTCGCTTACCGCAATGCCAGTAACCACTTACGAAGTTTCGCTGGTTTCAAACACCGTGCAGTTGCAGAATACCACATCAACCGGCATTTTCAATCGTACCTCGCTTGGACAAATGACGCTGGCTTTTCCGGTTACCTCATGGTGGGGCGCATCAATCGGGTTTTCGCCTTACTCAACGGTTGGTTACAATGTGGTGAATTCGGTTGCTGATCCCAATATCGGAACAGTAACTTATAAGTATCAGGGCTCGGGTGGTGTAAATCAGGTTTATACAGCGCAGGCCATTCGTCCGTTTGCTGGTCTCAGCAAAAAATACCGGCTTTCAGACAAGTACGAGCTTCAGCGCCGCGCCGGAGATACCACAGCCATGAAAACTAAAATGGCGCGACTCAATGCACTGGGTAATATTTCGCTTGGCGTACAAGTATCCTATCTGTTTGGCGCTACCAACAATATTCGCCGCGATGAGTTCCCGGATTCGCTGTTTACTTATAATTCTAAAGTAAACCGCAATATTCTTTTCCGCGATGTATATGCAACCTTCGGGCTGCAGTATGGTTTTACAGTTCACAAAGCGCTGAATCCGATTTACGAAAGTCTTCCCGACTCGGCAGTTACGGGGAAATCAGTTTTCAAAAATTCGTTTGAATACATCAGCGGCGGCAAAACGCAAACGGCACCGTTGTTTGTGCGGCGAAATGGTATCAAAGGCTCAGTAGGTTTTGTGTTTGCACCCGCAACCGAAATCACGGTAAGCTATCAGTTGCTGGCCGAACGCTACAAGGTTTCAGGCAATGTAGATCAGATTCTCGACACTATTGTTTACGACAACGGCGTTCCCGGCCGCGTAAACATGCCGCCGATGTTTGGAGCCGGCTTTGCGCTGAAACGTGATTACCGTTGGCTGTTTCAGGCCGATGTGATGGCGCAGCAATGGGCACAGCTTACCATTTTGGGTGTAAATCCCGGTATGCGCAACAGTTTGCGGGCTACAGCAGGATTTCAGTTTCAGCCAAAGGCTGCGGGGCGCGGCAATTTCTTTTCGGCCGTGCAGTACCGCCTCGGAGCACGTTATCATCAGACATCACTGGTATTTGACAATATAGGGCTTAATGAAATGGCTGTAAATATTGGCATGGCATTTCCGCTGCCTTACCGCACACGCCTCGGCGAACCTGTTTCGCGTGTGAGCCTTGCTCTGGAAGCCGGACAGCGCGGCACAACGTCAAACAATCTTGTAAAAGAATCATTCTTCCGTGTTTCATTTGGTGTAACCATTAATGATAAATGGTTTAACCGTTACCGTTTCGACTAATGCGTTTTACAGCAGTATTTTTTTTGGTTTTAATGCTTGCGGCCTGCGAAAATGATTTGCGGGAAGTAAAACGCTTAACCAAAAAAGATACGTTGCCGCTGCAAACTGCCAAAACAGTAACTATGCTGTATTCCGACAGCGCAGCACTTAAAATAAAACTCACCGCTCCCCGCATCGACGAATATGCCGGTTCGGATCCTTATACCGAGATGAAGGAAGGTATGAAGGTTGAGTTTTATGATGAGAATATGAATGTAAACTCATCCATTACCGCAAAGTATGCCATCAGACGCGAACGCACCAATATGATGGAAGCCCGCAACAATGTTGTGGTGGTAAACACCAAGGGCGAACGGCTCGAAACCGAACAGCTTTTTTGGGACGAACGCGGCGACAGTCTTTACACATCCAAAAAAGTAAAAGTAACCAGCGGCACACAAATCATTCACAGTGAAGGACTTTGGGCCGATCAAACATTTAATGTATATCGGTTTTATAAAGTTACCGGTATCTTTGCCCTTCCTGATTCTGAAGAAGAAAAAAAATGAACTCCTATTTCCGTTTTTCCGAATATATGTGGCTGGTATTGGCCTTGCTTTGTGCCGGTCTTACAGCTTACTTTTTCCTAAGCAATCAGCCCGAAAACGGGTGGTTTGGGATTGGTATGGCAGTGCTGGCCGGATTGATGTACGGGCTGCGCCGCAGATTTAATCAGGCACAGATGAAACGGGAAGATTCAAAAAAATAGCCCTGAAAGACTGAAAAAACTAAACTTTTAACTCCGAAAACGAACCGTTTTAGCGGGTTTTTCCTGACAAATCGTATATTCGTGCCCCGAATTTAATTCAAACGTCATCATTCCATGACCATTTTAGCGCGTATCCGCAGCCGTGTAGCCCTCCTTGTTGGGGTTATTTTCGTAGCCATTCTGGCTTTCGTACTCACCGATGTTTTCAGTGGTAAATTTGGCGTTTTTGGCGCCGGACAAAACGGCGATGTCGGAATTATCAATGGTAATTCCATCTCTTACAAAGATTTCTCGAACAGCATGAAAAGCTATTCTGCTGATGAGAATATGCCGGAACAACAGCGTCAGCAACTGTCTGACGGTGTTTGGGCTGAATTTATTGACAAACTCGTTTATGAGCCTGAGTACGACGAGTTAGGCGTATCAGTAGGTTCAGATGAACTTGCCGACCAGATGATGGGCGACAAGCCGTCTGATCTTATGCGTCAGTATTTTCAGGATCCGCAATCGGGACAAATTGCACAGCAGTATGCAAATGCTGATGGCTCGCTGAACGGAAAAGCGATCCGCGATCTGGTTGCGAAATTCCAGCCGAAAGATCAGGCACAGTGGGTTAAAATTGAGCAGGAAATGCAGAAGCGTTTAGTGCGCGAAAAATACAATGTGCTTATCCGCAAAGGTCTTTACGTAACCTCAAGTCAGGCTATCCGCGAAGACAAGGAAGAAAAGACACAATACACATTCAAGTATTTCACAAAACGCTATTCAGAAATTGCCGACTCAACCATTAAGTGCAGCGACGAAGAACTGAAAGCATACTACAAAGCAAATCCGCACAAGTTCAAGCAGGCTGAGAATGCACGTTCTATTGAATATGTGAATTTCGACATTCTGCCCACAGCCGAAGATATTGCCAATCAGCGCAAAGAGCTTGAAAGCCTCATGCCTGAGTTCAAAACCAAAAAAGGCAAAGAAGATTCATTGTTTGTAAGCAACTTCTCGCCCGACGGAGGTTACCAGTCGAAAATGCTTCGTGCAGGTACATACCCGGTTGGTGCCGACAGTATGTTTATCAAAGCAGTGGCCGGCGATGTTCTCGGACCGTTCAGCATTGGAGAAAACAATGTGATCTACAAAGTTCTTGGTCAGAAATTCAGTGCCGACTCTGCTAAAATCCGTCACATTCTTGTTGCCATGAAAGGCGGCACACCCGAAGCCACACGCACCAAAGAGCAGGCAAAACTTCGTGCCGACAGTATCGCGAAAGTGATCAAAGGCGGCAAGAAAATGGAAGATCTGGTTGAAAAACTTACTGACGACCAAGGTTCCAAAGCCGGCAACAAAGGCGATTACGGTTGGTTCACACAAGAAACCGGTTTCGTTCAGCCCTTTAAAGATGCAGGTTTTAACAACCCAAAAGGCGCAGTAGTTGTAGTAGAAACACAATTCGGCTACCACGTAATTCAGGTTCTTGATCGCACAAAGGAAAGCCGCAAAACCGAGGTGGTTTCTATTGAGCGTAAGTCAGAGCCTTCAAACCAAACTGTAACTAATATCTTCACAAAAGCAGCTGAGTTTGCCGGCAAGAACAATAACCTTGAACTGTTCAACAAAGCTGTAACGACTAACAAAATGGCCAAGCAGGCTGCCGAAAATGTTACTGAAAGCAGCCGTTTTGTGCAAGGTATCGATCAGCCCCGTCAGGTTATTCAATGGATGTATGGTAACGATACCGAGGTAGGTTCAGTTTCTGAGCCTTTCCAGAACGGACAGAAATATGTTGTTTGTATACTCACCAAGATCATTGAAAAAGGAACCAAGCCTTTTGAAGATAAAGATGTGCGCAGCATTTGTGAACTTGAAGTTCGCAAGAAGAAAAAGATTGAGCAGTTCACCAAAGAAATCAATGCCAAAAAAGGAGCAACCATTGATGCCTGGGCTGGCAGCCTGAAACTTCAGGTAACTGATGCTTCGGCGAACTTCTCGAATGCAGTTCTTCCGATGGCCGGCAACGAAGGCCGTGTGGTAGGCTGGATTGCAGGAAACCCGACAGTTAACAAACTTTCGCCCCCAATTGCCGGCGATCAGGGTGTTTATGTAGTTGTGGTAAGCAGCGTAACACCTGCCGAGCCGCTGAAAGATGTAAAAACTCGTCAGCTTTCTGCTACAGGAGCTTTCGGAGCTCAGGCCGATTCTCGCGCTGCCGAAGTGCTTCGCGAAGACGCGGATATTACTGACAACCGCGCTCGTTTCTTCTAAACAAAAATAAAGTCCGCGAAACAGCCCTTCTTTCTCAACATTGAGAAAGAAGGGCTGTTTCGCTTTCATTGTCTCCATTGATTTTTCCACTCATTGCATAAACATTAATCCTCCTGCATTACGAATTCATTAATTTTGATTACCGAAACGCCCCGCTATGAAAATAACACAGCATACCTGGCAAGCAGACAAGTGGTCTGCGTCAGTCTCACTTTTACAAGATGCGCAACTCTGTCTTGTATTTGGATCAAGATTTACTCTTGAGAAAAATCCTGAATTTGCTGCACAACTTTCTGCTATTTATCCTAAAGCAGAAATAGTAACATCAAGCACAGCAGGCAATATTATTGATGATTCGCTGCTTGATGATACGTTGATTGCAACTGTTGTTGAATTTGAAAAAACGCGCATCAGAGCTCAGCTTTTTTCAATGTCCGGCATACCGGCTGATGAACTGGGACGAAATATAGCAACGGCACTTGATGCAGAAGATCTTGCCGGCATATTGCTTTTCAGCACTATGGGAATTAATGCCGGACAATTGTTGAGCGGATTAAATGAAAAACTTCAGGGGCGAGTACCTGTTTCTGGTGGCGTTGCCGGCGATGATACCCGATTTGAACGCACACTTGTTGGACTAAACACCAATATTGCTGAAGCACAAATTGTAGCTATTGGTTTCTACGGAAAACAACTTTCAGTTGCAACCGGTTCAAAAGGCGGCTGGGATACATTCGGGCCGGTTAGAACAGTAACAAAGTGCGCCGGTAATATTCTTTATGAAATAGATAATAAACCCGTACTTGATCTCTACAAAGAATATTTGGGTGATAAGGCGGCTTCGCTTCCCAGCTCTGCACTTTTGTTCCCGTTCACAATAATCGACTCGCAAACCAGTGAGCCTGTTGTGCGGGGCGTGCAAAATGTTGACGAATCAACCAGCTCGATCATTCTGTATGGCGATGTGGATAAAGGCATGAAGATACAACTCATGCGCGCCAATTTCGACAACCTGATTCATGGCGCAGGCGACTCAGCCAAAGAAAGTTTTATCGAAAACAAATCGCCAGAACTTGCAGTGCTTATCAGTTGTGTGGCACGCCGGTTGGTACTTGGGCAGCTTACCGAAGAAGAGTTAACTGAATCACGCAAAGTATTTGGTGATAAAACCGTTATTTGCGGCTTTTATTCCTATTCGGAATTATCGCCGCTGGTTGGTGATAATGCTTGTCATCTGCACAATCAGACCATGACAATAACTACATTTTCTGAAGCATGATTAATAAACCGGCTGCATTAAATCGTCTTACCGCACGGCAACTGCGTAAGGCTTTTCCTGATGATGTTTACACACCGGAAGGGCTTGATGTGCTGATAACATTGATTAATGATTCGTACAACAATGCCGATGAAGACCGTGCGCTCAATGAGCGTGCAATAAAAATAAGTCAGAAAGAACTTGAAGTCATCAACAACAAACTTGAAAAGCGGAATATTTTTCTCGACAGCTTTAATCACGGACTTGCGCATGATGTAAAAAATCACACAGCAAATATTCTCGGTCTCATCAGTATGCTGCGCAAATATATTGTGCGTAATAATCCTGAAATGGTTGAGAAGATTATCGACAAACTCGATTTATCTACCAATCAGTTAACATCAATCGTACAAGGCTTTCTTTACTTGTCGAAGTTTGAAAATAGAACCGACGATCAGTACACCGAAATTGAAGCAGATATTCTTCAGTCTGCTGTACAGCTTGAAATTCAGTACTTGTTATTAGGGCGGAATATTTCGCTCAATTACAATTTTAATTGCAATAATCTGCTTTATTCAAAGCATATCCTGAAAATCATTTTCGTGAATCTAATTTCCAATTCATTGAAATTCTCTAAAGCGGGACAGCCGGGAATTGTAAATGCTTCACTTACGCATACTGCAGATGAGATAATCATAACTGTTGAGGATAATGGAGCAGGAATGAATCTTGAGGATGAAAACAATCAGGTATTGAAGCTTTTTTACAGAACGAAACAGGCCGAAGCAGAAAAAGGGTTTGGAGTAGGTCTTTATGTTATCAAAAAAATTATTGACAGCAACAACGGTAAAATTACAATCACAAGTAAAATCAATGAAGGCACTACAATAAGTATTCGCTTGCCATTGAATACAAATATGAATGCGGTATGACATATCACCACATACTAATCGTGGATGATAATCCGGTCACAGTATTTTACAATATTGATGTGGCTTCGGAAGTATATCAACATGTAACAATACATTCGTTTGAACAAACCGAAGTGTTAATCGACGCATTTCACAACTACTTCGGGAGTACGAACGAACAGTTACTGATGTTGCTTGATATCAGTATGCCGGATAAATTAGGATTTGAACTGCTTTCTGAACTTGAAGCTGCTTATCCTGAAATGGATCACCTGAATGTAATCATGGTTACCTCATCACATCTGAAGAGTGACATGGAAAAGGCAACCTGGTTTCCGTGCATTATCGGATATATTGAAAAGCCACTGACTACTGAAAAACTTATCGCCGCAGTAAATGGAACTATTGCATAATTATCCGATAACCGGTTCGGCGGAGTTTGAATTTGCCCGCCTTACATATCACGAATCTATTTCACTGATTCGTTTAGAGTTTACGCGCGATATTCTGTTTACACTGAAAGAAGTAATGCTTGTTTTTGAAGCATCGCAGCAGCTTTCGGGAGGGAAACCATTTCACATGATCTCTGTAGTTGATGTTCGCTTTAAGCCCGACCGGGAGATTTATGACTTTATGGTTAGTGAAGCTCGCCGGGAGAGAGTGTTAAGCGAAGCATTTGCCCTGCCGTCGAGTACACTGCGCATTTTATATAATTTTTACCGGAGAATAAAGAAGCCTCAGATTCCCAGCCGTGCATTCAAAACTGAAGAAGATGCTTTAAGCTGGTCGTTGTCTGTTATTTCAGCGCAAAATAAGTAAGCGCTGCGAATCAAGACGAATGAAAATAAACAGCAGGATGGTGAAGCTGATCAGCGAAGAACCTCCGTAGCTGAGAAACGGAAGCGGAATTCCAATTACAGGTACCAGACCAATTGTCATTCCTACATTCACCAAAAGATGAATTAAGAATATCGCTGCAACTCCGTAGCCATATATCCGCGTAAAATCTGACCGCTGCCTTTCTGCTTTAAAAATCAGCCGAACAATAAGAAAAGCATAGAGCAGAATAATTCCGGCACTGCCCAGAAATCCCCACTCCTCGCCTACTGTGCAAAAAATAAAATCGGTTTCCTGCTCGGGCACAAAGCGAAATTTTGTTTGCGTTCCTTCGAGATAGCCTTTGCCTGCTGTGCCTCCGGAGCCAATAGCAATCATGGCCTGTTTTACATTGTAACCGTATTTATCTTCCATTTTCCGTGATACATTCATTCCCAGCCAAACCTTTATACGTGCCGACTGGTGTTCGGGAATTTTCTCAACTACTTTGTAGGAAACAAAGATCAGGCTGACAAATAAAAGCACAATACCGCCTGCAATAAGGATATTGTTCAATTTGATACGACGCTGAAGCAGCAGCCAAAGTGTGGAAATGCCAACTGCTCCAGCAGTAAACCACCAACGATGCTCATAGTACTTCAATCCGAGCACTACTGCTGTAACTGATTCAATTCCCAGCAGCAGCAGCCAGCCGGGAAATATGCCCTCGCGGTAAAGCACAATAACAAATGCGGCAAGCACAACTGCTACGCCTGTTTCATTTTGCACTACTGCAATAATGAGCATCGGTACAAGCAGAAAGGCCATTGCAGAAAAAAAATCGCGCACAGGATCCCGCTTGGTTAAGCCGCTGATGTATTTTGCCAATGCCAGCCCGGTTGAGAACTTCATAAACTCCGCAGGCTGCAATCCAAAACTGCCGATACGAAACCACGAATGGCTGCCTTTGATTTCGGTACCCAGAAAACGTACCGCAAGATTGAGCAGCAGAAAGCCGCCGTAAGCATAAAATGCTGTTGCAGTAAAGAAAGAAGCATCCACCAGCAACAGCGAAAAGCCAAGTACTATTGAAATCAGAATAAAAACAAACTGCTTGCCCTCTAACCGGTCTAAATTGAAAATGCTGCTTTTCTGCGGATCGTAAACTGCCGAATAAATATTCATCAGCCCGAGCGTAACCAGCACGAGATAGATTACTACCGTAATCCAATCAACGTTATAAAAAAGGCTTTCGCTGCGTTCGCGCATGGATTAGTTCAGTATCGGTTTCGGTTTGGGTTGAGGTTTAACTCCCGACGACGGATGTTTGTGAATGAGGTCACCCTCCACCATTCGCTGTTCAAGCTCGGGGCGTGAAACTTTTCCGAGCAAGTATTTTTCCATCATCAAACTTGCAATCGGCGCAGCCCAGGTAGCTCCGAAACCGGCATTTTCGACAAGTATCGCAATACAGATTTTCGGTTTATCGCGCGGAGCAAACATTACAAATACTGAGTGATCGTCGCCGTGCGGGTTTTGGGCTGTTCCTGTTTTGCCGCAAGATTCGATACCCGGAATTTGAACACTGCGGCCAGTTCCGCCTGTCATTACAAGTGCCATACCGGTAATTACATCTTCGTAATGCTGCCGGTTGGTTACCTTTGTGTAATGCTTTTCTTTCCACTGCGGCAAAACCTGATCATTGCCGATACTTCGAACAACGTGAGGTGTAATGTAATGCCCGCGGTTGGCAATTGTGCAGATAATGTTGCACATCTGCAGCGGAGTTACGCTAAGCTCGGCCTGACCAATGCCCAGCGAAATTACTGTTGAAGATCGCCAACCGTTTACACCAAAAATTTTATTGTAATAGTTAAATGTTGGCACAATGCCTTTAAGCTCATAAGGCAAATCAGTTCCAATTTTTACACCTACTCCAAAGCTGTTCACATAAGAACGCCAGGCTTCGTAGCCTTCAACCGTATTTTTATACTTCCTGTTATCTACAATGCTTTTGAAAACATACGAATAGTAAGAATTACATGAGGTAGCAATAGAGCCTTTCAAATCGGTAGGACTGCCGTGCGGATGGCATTTGGGTTTTCCGCCCAGCGGCGGATAGCCTTGTGCACAGGGGTAAGTAGTTGCAGGCTTCAGCACTCCCTCCTGCAAACCAACAAGCGCATTGAGCAGCTTAAAGGTTGAGCCGGGCGGATAATAGGCCTGAAGTGCACGGTTAAACAATGGTTTCCCCAAAGTATCACGCGCCAGTGCCGAATAATTTTTCGGGAAATCGCGACCAACAAGCAGATTGGGATCATAAGTCGGACTTGTAACGAGCGCCAGAATTTCGCCGGTGGCAGGCTCAATAGCTACAACGCCTCCTATTTTATTCTGCATCAGCTTTTCGCCGTACTGCTGCAACTCTGCATCCAGTGTTGAATACAGGTTAAGACCGGGTACTGCTGCTGTATCGTAAATTCCGTTTTTGTAACTGCCTTTGATGTTGTTATGCACATCGCGCATTAAAATCTGTACACCTTTTTTCCCGCGCAACGCTTCTTCATACCCTTTTTCAATTCCGCTTTTCCCGATATAATCGCCCGACTGGTAATATGGTTTTTCTTTAACAGTTTTCTCATTCACTTCGCCAATGTAACCGAGCAAGTGTGCGGCCATCGGAATCGGGTATTTGCGCACCGTGCGCGGAATTACATAAAATCCATTGAAGCGATAAAGCTGTTCCTGAATTTGCGCATTCAGTTCGGGCAGCATCTGACTTTCAAACGAATGTGTTCGATAGTCGATAGCTGACTCCTCTAAACTTCCCGAAACTTTAACCAAACGCTTGTTAAATTCCTCTTTGCTAATATTCAGAATTTTACAAATCCCCATTGTATCACAACCCTTCAGTTCGCGCGGCACAACCATTAAATCATACGCTACCTGATTAAATACTAGGAGCTTGCCTTTGCGGTCGTAAATAGCACCGCGGGGCGGATAGTCTGTTTGAAATTTGAATGCCTGGTTACTGGCTGTGAGTTTGTATTTATCATCTACAATTTGAATGGTAAACAAACGCAGTACATACAGCAGAGCTACGACCACGACAAAAGCAGCAATAATGTATTTCCTGAAGTCGGGGTTCATGTAGTGCTTGATTTTGTGCGATAAAACAAGAACTGAGTAACAATAATGAGTAAGACAGTCGCAGCAGTACTCATCACTATACGTAACAATGTGTAGAAAAATTCGCGGAAGCTGAACATCTCCAGAAAAAACAAGACGAAGTGATGCGAAAAGACGAGAATGATTGTATAGGTTAAAAACCACGCCCGTCCCATATCCTGCATGGTGGGCTGATTGCCGAACTCATAACCATCTCGCGGTGCCATAAACCGCAAAACTGCCGGACGCAGAAAACCGATAAACGTGCAGGTAGCTGTGTGCATGCCCGGAGTTCCGTAAAACAAATCAACACACCAGCCGGTAACAAAAGCAATCAGCAAACCAATCCACGCGGGCAGTTCAACCGGCAGCAGCAGAATGAACAGCACATACAGAAACGGATTGAGTCCCGGCAGCGGTTCTACATTTTTCAGAATCAGTCCTTGCACCAGAATAAGCACAATGAACCGGAGTATATGGCGCAAAATCTCACTTACCATCGTCGGGGGGAATTGAGTTTTGCAATTTCTCCAGTTCTTCTTTCATCAGGTTGTTGACGATAGAAGCGTGCTGGAGTTTTCTGAAATCAGTGGCAAGCAGCACTTCGGCAGTGTATGTTTTTTCGCCGGCTTTTTTCTCAAAGCTTGAAATTATACCCACCATTGTCCCTTTCGGGAAAGCATTGCCAAGACCGCTGGTTACAAGCGTATCACCTTTCGCAAGTTTAACGTGTGTCGGAATTTCTTTTAGCGTGGCTGTGCGGTAATCGCCACCCTGCCAAAGCAACTGACCGAATGTGCCGTCTTTCTTCAGGCTTGCACTTATCCGACTGTCTTTGTGCAGCAGCGACATAACCGTACAAAAATTAGGCGATACACTGCGCACAATACCAACAATTCCTTCGGGACCAACAACCCCCATTCCTTCCCGCACGCCTTGCTTTGAACCGCGCGCCAGAATAATGTAATTGTTGCGCCGTGTAACGGTATTGTCAATTACCTCTGCGTTGATAAATGAATAGCGCTGACGAAAAAGCGTATCGTTTACAGCAACCTCGGTTGAGTTGGTGCGAACCCAGGCATTTTGCTGTGCATTGCGCAAACGTGCGATTTCTTCGGACAGGAGTTTGTTCTGATCGCGAAGGTTGAAATATCCGGTAAGGTCGTTTCTCAGCGTGTAAAATTCTCCGGCAATTTCGCTGGTGCTGTTTACCGCTTCTGCTCGCTGATAGGGATTGCTGCGCACAAGAATGAGCACTGCAACCACCTCAAGGAGCAGGAACAGGAGAAAGAAGTAATTCCTGGCAAGGAAGACGATGAGATTGCGCATCGTTCAGATCCTGTGAAGTGGTGAATGCTGGTACTTCCTTATTTAAGCAGGAAGGGAAACTTATCGATATTCTTGAGCGCAATGCCGGTGCCGCGTGCAACTGCACGAAGCGGATCGTCGGCAATGTGAACCGGTAATTTTGTTTTGAGCGAGATGCGCTTGTCGAGTCCACGCAACAATGAACCGCCTCCTGCCAGATAAATACCGGTGCGGTAAATATCAGCCGAAAGTTCGGGCGGAGTCATTTCAAGCGCATTCAGAATAGCTTCTTCGATTTTCGCAATTGATTTATCGAGCGCATGTGCTATTTCAACATACGATACATAAATTTCTTTCGGAATACCGGTCATCAGATCTCGGCCATGTACCGGAAAATCAGCAGGCGGATTTTCGATTTCTGTTAATGCGGCTCCAACTTCAATTTTGATGCGCTCTGCTGTACGTTCGCCAACAAGTATGTTGTGCTGACGGCGCATATATTCTTCAATATTGCCTGTAAATTCATCGCCGGCAATACGAATTGACTTGTCGCATACAATACCGCCGAGTGCAATAACCGCAATCTCAGATGTACCGCCGCCAATATCAATAATCATATTCCCCATCGGCTCTTCAACGTCGATACCGATTCCAATTGCGGCCGCCATGGGTTCATGAATCAGGTAAACCTCTTTGGCTCCGGCATGTTCGGCGGAATCGCGCACGGCGCGTTTCTCAACCTCCGTAATTCCTGAAGGAATACAAATTACCATTCGCAGCGAAGGCTGAAACATTTTCCGGCCCGGATTAATCATTTTGATCATTCCGCGAATCATGTGTTCGGCAGCATGGAAGTCGGCGATAACACCGTCTTTGAGCGGACGAATAGTTTTGATGTTCTCGTGCGTTTTGCCGTGCATCTGCATTGCCTGTTTCCCAACAGCAATGATTTTCCCGGTCATGCGGTCAACGGCCACAATAGAAGGTTCGTCAACCACCACTTTATCATTGTGAATGATAATGGTGTTTGCAGTACCAAGGTCAATGGCAATTTCCTGTGTAAAAAGATCGAATACGCCCATTGTCAGGTGCGGTGTGTGTGTCGGTTAATGTTTGAAGTGGCGTGTTCCGGTAATCACCATTGCCATCTGATGTTCGTCGCAGTATGCAACAGATTCTTTATCGCGTACTGATCCGCCGGGTTGCACAACAGCACGGATGCCGGCGTTGTATGCAATCTCAACACAATCGGGGAACGGGAAAAATGCGTCTGAAGCCATTACCGCACCGTTCAGATCAAAACCAAAGCTTTGTGCTTTGGCAATGGCCTGACGAAGTGCATCAACGCGTGATGTCTGGCCGGTACCGCTGGCAAGCAGCTGGCCGTTTTTAGCCAGCACAATGGTGTTTGATTTGGTGTGTTTTACCAGTTTGTTGGCAAACACCAGATCAGTGAACTCAGCATCGGTGGGGACTTTCACCGTTGCGGGTTTCATATCTGCAGCGGTTTCGGTTTTCTGGTCTTTATCCTGCAGCACAGTACCATTGAGCAGTGTACGGAACTGTCGTTGGGGCAATGCAACGGGTTTCTGCACGAGCAGAATGCGATTTACTTTTTGTTTGAGGATATCGAGGGCGGCCGGTTCGTAGCCAGGAGCCAGCAATACTTCAAAGAAAATGGTGTTGATGGCTTCGGCGGCGGCGGCATCTATAATGCGGTTGCAAACCAGAATGCCTCCAAATGCCGAAACCGGATCGCCGGCCAGCGCATCGTTCCAGGCTTCGAGTACAGTAGCACGCGAGGCAACTCCGCAGGCATTGTTGTGCTTGAGGATTGCAAATGTGCAATCGGTGTAATCGGCCATAAGGTTCACTGCGGCATCAATATCAAGCAGGTTGTTGTACGAAAGTTCTTTGCCGTGGATTTTATCGAAAAGCTCGTTGAGTTCGCCAAAGAACCAAGCTCGCTGGTGCGGATTTTCGCCGTAGCGCAATGTAGTTGCTGTATTTGCAGAAAACCGCAGTTGCGGCTCCGCAAAATCGCTGTTAAACCAGTTGAAGATGGCAGAATCGTAGTTTGACGAAACCGCAAAAGCTTTTGTAGCAAAGTAGCGGCGGTCGGCAAGCTCGGTAGTTCCGTTTTTGGTATTCAGCAATTCGAGCAGTGCGGGGTAATCATTCCGTGAAGCACAAATGAGCACATCGCGGAAGTTTTTAGCTCCGGCGCGGATCAGTGAAATACCGCCGATATCAATCTTTTCAATGATATCCTGTTCGGCTGCACCCGAAGCAACAGTGGCTTCAAACGGGTAGAGATCAACAATTACAAGATCAATTTCAGGAATTTCGTATTCTTCGAGCTGTGCTACATCAGCATCAAGCTCACGGCGGCCAAGGATTCCGCCAAAAATTTTGGGATGTAATGTTTTAACACGGCCTCCGAGAATGGAGGGATATGAGGTAAGCTGCTCAACGGGGGTAACCGGTATGCCAAGCTCTTCAATGAATGTTTGCGTTCCGCCGGTGCTGTAAAGACCAACCCCTAGCTCATGCAGTCGCTGAATGACGGGAGCCAGGTGATCTTTGTAAAACACCGAAACCAGCGCGTTTTTAATCGGTTTCGGGCTGTTCATAAGTTTTTTGAAGTCTGGTGTAAAATTAAGTGTTTTTAAGGCTCAGAAAGCAAGCTATTTAGGCTTTTTTGGCTTTGTTGATAAAAGCAAAATTGTGTTCATAACCTTAAACACAATTTTAGTTCGTTTTTAAAATTCTGCACCTGCATCAACCCTGCATCAAACAAAAGGGAAATTGAAAAAGAAGCCTTAATATTGTCAGCATATAGAACCGTTTATGAAAGAGAGCATACATATCAAAAATCTTGGCCCAATCAAAGATATATTTCTTAATGATATTAAGCCTTTTACTGTACTTATTGGTGAATCGGCAAGCGGAAAAAGTACGTTGATGAAAGCTTTGGCTTTGTTTCGCTGGATTTCGAAAATGCAACACATCCGCTCTTACCTGAAACATAGCAACCTTTCAAAATCGCCGTTCCGTTTCAGAATGGAAACTTATCTGAACGATACCGGCCTTGCACAGTACATTACTGAAAAAACAGAAGTAATTTATATTACCTCTTTTGAAAATGGCAATACGTACACGCTTGAGTACAGGAATAGGAAATTGACAGATGAGTCAACCAATATCAATATTGCTTCGGATGATCTTCAATTCAATAAAATAAGTTTCATATCCGAAACAAGAAACATTATCCCACTCTGGGCGCAGCGTGGTGCATCGCTTACAGGAGCTTATCTGGGATTTTATTTTCATGAAACATACTCCGATTTCGATAAAGCCTCAGAGACTCTGAAAGAGATCGAACTTGGGTTTCTTAATGCAAGATTAGAAGTAAAAGAGCTAGATGACAAAAAAGAATTTGTCATTAAATCAAACACTGGTGACACTTCTTATGAAATTGACTTCCGCAATAGTTCATCCGGAACTCAAAACGCTGCTCCAATCGCGTTAATATCCGCATATTTTGCCCGGAAATTTGATTTTGCTGATGCGTTTAACCGCTCTGTGCTAAGATACTTATCGCAAACAGACAATCTAACTGACTTTAAACCTGCAAAAAATCTCAGTGAGATTGGCCAACAGATTTATATGCACATAGAAGAACCTGAACTGAGTTTATACCCCGATGCGCAATGCGAGTTATTGAATGATCTGATAAAAAATTGTTTCATTTCAACCGAACATTCAATCTCACTTATACTTTCTACTCACAGTCCTTATATTATTAATCATCTCAATTTACTTATCCGGGCTTTTGACACTAATCAATTAATTTCCGGGGCAAAAATAGATTATAACAAACTTACTGTTTATCAAATAGAAGACGGACAAATAAATAACCTTATGTCATTGAATGAAAGATTGGTTGATACCAATATTTTATCCGAAACCATTAACAATATCTACGATCAGTACGCGAATTTATAGAAGTATGGAAAATTTGATTATTGAGCCATTTCTTAGGCACTATGGGTTAAATTCAACTGATTTTCCTGTACTCAATTTTGTTCAGAAAACAAATGAATTATCTTTTGAAATAGAAGACATTTCGACCAATAAGGAGTTAGTTGTTCATACTACGCCTAACGCTGGTATGGCCAGATTTTCTAATGCCGACAAAATGGTTGTATATATTTTAAATTATGATAAGTTTTTATCCGCTACTCCTTTTTCTGTTCAAGAAGGAATAGGTCGGTGTGATGCGATTTTATATACTGCTGATAAGACTCATTTTCTGTTTGCAGAGATCAAAGACAGGAATCCTGATTCAAAGAATTTCCGCAAAAAGGCGCGTAAACAGTTAATTGCTTCTCTCACGCTGATTTCGGGCATTACTGTCATCGGTGTCGATTTGAATCATTTTACCAATAAACGTTGTGGCATTTTTAACAAGCAAAGCAACTCGCCGTCTCCTATCAATGCCGTTTCTGCATTTAACCGAATAAGCAGATTAACAACATCGGGCATGAAACGGTCGGATACAATAATTGAGCAGTTAGGATTCGAGCTTTGGATATTTATGGGCAACCAGACATATCCTTTCTAAGAGCCTTTTTGGAGATTTCCCCCAGTTGTAAAATCGGTGTCCCGATTTCTATGCTTTTCTCCACCAACCTAAACATTAGAAAAAGGCAATTTATTATCTCCCTAAAAAGCTAAATATAAAATCGCTATTAGGCTAGAAATAAAGGAATGCGATTGTGTGATCTCACACATTCGTACTTTCTAAAACAGAGTTCGGCAAACACTGCTTTACCTTTGCCTCACACAAGCAAACGTGTATTATGAAAAAAATAATTTCGACTCTATTTCTTCTCTTGTTCTTAGGATTTGCAGCAGATGCACAAACCTACACCATGAGTACATCAACAGTTACCACCTGTAGTGGTACGTTTTATGATTCGGGCGGAGCAGCCGGTAATTATAGCAATAATGAAAATTCAACGATGACATTTACTTCAGGAAATGGCAATCGGTTGAGTTTCAATTTTTCGACAATGTCGATGTCGTTGGGCGATTATATGATTATTTATGACGGGCCAACAACATCACATCCGATAATTGGCACGTATGATACTAACCCCGGTGTAATCAACTCAACGGGTACTTCACTAACATTCTTTTTCTTCTCTACATCAAGCTCAACCTCAACAGGCTGGGCAGCAACCATTAGCTGCACAACCGCTCCGCTCACGATTTATAATCTCACAAGCGGCACTGTAACAGCTTGCAGCGGGGCGTTTTATGACAATGCCGGCGCGGCAGCAAATTATACTGATAACCTGAACATCACACAAACCTTCTGTTCAGGAACAACAGACCGCCTCCAATTTAGTTTTCTTCAATCGCTTCAGTCGAGCAACCTTGCTCTGGGCGATACGCTCTTTATTTACGATGGCGCAACCACTTCTGCTCCGCTTTTGTCTGTTCATGTAAATGGTTCAAATTTTGAAACCTTTACTACATCCGGAACCTGTGCCACTTTCCGCTTCAAGTCAAATGCTTCGGGCAATTCAATTGGTTGGGCCGGGCAATTTCAGTGTACTTCAACTCCGCCCGCTCAGGGATCATTTAACATGAGTGCCGGTGTGCGTTATGTGTGCAATGCTATGTTTTACGATAATGGTGGCGCTGCAAATAATTACAGCAACAACCTCAACCTTACACAAACATTTACTTTCACTATATCCATATAAGGAATATGCATTTGGTTCAATTCTTAAAATTAACTGCATATTATGAGCCAAGGGGCGTGAGACATATTATTATAACAACATTGGTAATTAACTTTGGCCTAGTGGAACAGAAAAACACCAATGCCTTGTAGATTAATTTGTATTATTTTATTTTTATTGAAATCTTATTTAAACCATGGACTGAAATAAAGATCTTAAATGGGCTGCAATTATCCCAATCAAAGG